>JANXCD010000133.1 GCA_025060305.1 Armatimonadota bacterium
TGGATGTTCAAAAAGCCTTCGCCGACAACCCAGATGTTCTCATCGTCAGCATCACTGTTGACCCCAAAACCGACACTCCTGAAGTCTTGCGAGAGTATCGTCAAAACTTCAATGCTATTGAAGGCAAATGGTTCTTCCTGACAGGCGAAAAGAAACCCATCTATCAGTTGGCAAGGCACGGCTTCAAAGTTGCAGCGGCAGAAGTGCCACCGCAAGAAGAGGGCGGTCCGACCGATTTCATCCACAGTGACCGTTTCATCCTTGTTGACAGGCAAGGGCAAATTCGCGGCTTTTACAACGGCACAGACAAAAAACAGGTTCAAAAACTCATCGCCGACATCAAAAAGTTGCTGCAAGATTGAATAAACTGAAACGGTTTAGGAAAACAAGCAAGCAGGCGTATTATTAGCCAGCGTCAACAAAAGTCTTGTTTGAAATTTGAAACTTTTGAGAAAATTTCAATCGGATTTCATCTGCTCTACGGATTTTGATGAACGCTTTTTGACAGCAGTGATATAGCCTTCCAAGACATGCGAGGGGTAAAAGATGGTCCTGAAGTTTTGTGGTGCTGCTGGAGAAGTGACAGGTTCATGTCACTTGGTTCAAATAAAGGATATGACTGTTTTGCTTGATTGCGGAATTTTTCAAGGTGGCGCTGAAAGGCATATCCGCAACCGAGAACCTTTCCCTTTTGACCCGCAAATTGTGAAAGCGGTTTTGCTAAGTCACGCTCACTTAGATCATTGTGGTCGGCTACCTCTTCTCGTAAAGGCTGGTTTCAAAGGCAAAATCTTCGCAACTGATGCGACTTGTAACTTGGCAAAAATAATTTTGCTTGATGCAGCCAAGTTGCAAGAGGAAGACGCTGCTTGGAAAATCAAAAGGCTCAAAAAGAAAGGCGAAGATTGGTCGTGGGTCTCGCCTTTGTTTACAAACGAAGAGGCTGAAAGAGTTTTTGAACATTTTGAGCCAATTCCTTACGACGAATGGGTAACGATTTCGCTAAGCCTTTGCTTCCGCTTCAAAGAGGCAGGTCACCTTCTCGGTTCTGCAATGGTTGAATTGAAATGGAAAAGCAATGGAA
Organism: Armatimonadota bacterium; assembly: GCA_025060305.1. Taxonomy (GTDB): domain Bacteria; phylum Armatimonadota; class Fervidibacteria; order Fervidibacterales; family Fervidibacteraceae; genus Fervidibacter. The sequence goes on from JANXCD010000133.1 coordinate 1,085, forward strand.
TTGAGCGGAAACTTCTGTTCACTGGCGATTTGGGACAAAAAGGTTTGCCAGTCCTCCGTGACCCTGAGCCAATAGAGCAGACCGATTGGCTGCTAATGGAAAGCACCTACGGCAACCGAGAGCACATAATGAATTTTAACGAGTGCATTGAGAAATTGAGAGAAATCGTCAAAGAGACAATTTCTCGTGGTGGGCGTGTGCTCATTCCGAGTTTCGCTGTTGGGCGAACTCAGGAAGTCCTTTATGCACTCAACGACTTAATTGAAAGCGGACAATTGCCCATTGTGCCTGTTTTCGTTGACAGCCCAATGGCTCGTGAAGTTTTGAGAGTTTACCAACGCCATCGCGAACTTTACGATGAAGAAGCGATAAAGAAAGTTCAAAGTGGTGATGAGCCTTTCACTTTCGCTGGATTGAAACTTATCACAACCGTTGATGAAAGCAAGATGCTGAACGAGTTTGAAGAGCCTTGCATCATAATCGCTGGAAGTGGCATGTGCACTGGTGGACGAATAAAACATCACTTGCGACACGGTATTGGCAACCCAAACAACGCTATAGTTTTCGTTGGCTTTCAAGCAAAAGGAAGTTTAGGACGACAGTTGGTAGAAGGTGTTTCGCCAGTGCGAATTTTCGGCGAGATGCATGAAGTCAAAGCAAAAGTTTACATCCTTGACGGCTTCAGCGCTCATGCCGACCGAAAAAGTTTGCTGCAATGGGCATCAAATTTCGTCAATCCGCCAACTCAAACTTTCGCCGTTCACGGAGAGCAAGAAGCAGCAACCGCTTTGGTTCAAGCGTTACAAGAACGAGGCTGGAATACAACTGTGCCCGAATTGGGACAAGAAGTTAGGCTAACTTAGACGAATGTGCAGTTCAAATAGCAATTCGGACGAATTTGCAAATTTCAACCAAGCGAATAGTCAGATGGACAGTAGGCACAAATTGGCAAGTCAGCAAATCAGATATTGACATCATTGAGATTGCTCGTTAAACTTACAAGTCGCTCTAAAAAGGACAATTGCAAAAAGCGATTTGGTCTCGTTTGTAAAGATTGGTGTATGATTTTTCGTCAAAGATTTTTTGCTGTCTACGGCAGCGACCATAAGGGCAAATTTACAGCATGCCAGAGAAGTGCCTACCCTTCACGAGCAAAGTTTGGAGCATTTTTCATGCAAGGAGGCAAAAAACTATGCCGACAATCAGCCAACTTGTTAGGCACGGTCGTGAAAGGAAGAAAAAGCGGACGAGAACTTTGGCTTTCAAATGGCGTTACAACTCGCTCAAAGGGACTTACAAACTTGACTTGGCTGGCGTCCCGATGATGAGGGGGGTTTGCTTAGTCGTTCGGACAATGACGCCCAAAAAGCCAAACTCTGCCTTGCGGAAAATTGCTAAAGTTAGGTTGTCTAACCGAAAGGTCATTATCGCCTATATCCCTGGCGAAGGACATAACTTGCAAGAGCACAGCACTGTTTTGGTTCGTGGAGGTCGTGTCAAAGATTTGCCCGGGGTTCGTTATAAAGTCATTCGTGGCGCGCTTGACACCGCTGGTGTTCAGGCTCGCAAAAAATCACGCTCCCGATATGGAGCGAAGAGGGAGCGACGCAGTTCCTCTTGAGGTGAATAAACATGCCAAGACGAGGATTTGTTCCAAGAAGGGAAGTTAAGCCTGACCCAATTTATCGTAGCACCCTGCTTCAGCGACTGATAAACAAAGTGATGGAAAAAGGCAAAAAGAGCAAAGCAGAAAAAATCGTTTACGGGGCATTGCAACTAATTTACGAACGGACTAACCGCAACCCTTTGGAAGTTTTAGCCGAAGCAATAAAAAATTGCATCCCTTTGGTTGAAACGAGACCGAGAAGAGTAGGAGGTGCAACTTACCAAGTCCCAATTGAAGTCCGTCCTTCAAGGCGAATAAGTTTGGCTTTGCGATGGATAGTCAATGCTGCCAGAGAGCGAAACCGCCAAGAGGTAGCCAACTTCTTCAGAGATCATAGAGCAAAAACTATGGCTCACCAACTGGCAATTGAACTCATGGAAGCGTCGCAAGGTCGTGGTGGTGCAGTAAGAATGAAAGAAGAAATGCATCGCATCGCTGAAGCCAACCGTGCTTTCGCTCACTATCGTTGGTAGCACTATCTTGGGGTTCTCTCAAGAGTGAGAATCTTTCTCTTTTTTGATTGATTTTGAAGGGATGATTTTGTGTGAAAACCAAAAGAGAGCAAGGCTATACTTATGCTGACAAGTTTTTTGCAGTTACAATCGGTCTAAGTTTGAAATTGGAGGGAAACATTCATGCTAAATGGTGATAATAAACTCCCCTTGGAAAAAACCAGAAACATTGGGATAGCAGCACACATAGATGCTGGCAAAACGACAACAACAGAGCGAATACTGTTTTACACAGGAAGGGTTCACCGACTTGGAAGTGTTGATGAAGGGACAGCGACGATGGACTGGATGCCTCAAGAAAAGGAGCGTGGCATCACTATCGTTGCAGCAGCGACTTCATGTTATTGGCGTCGGCTCTATGACAACGAACTCTTCCGCATCAACATCATTGACACACCAGGGCATGTTGATTTCACTGCGGAAGTTGAAAGAGCATTGAGGGTTTTGGACGGAATGATTGCCGTTTTCTGCGGTGTTGGCGGCGTGGAACCGCAAAGCGAAACGGTCTGGCGACAAGCCAATAAATATCGTGTCCCGAGAATTGCCTTCATCAACAAACTTGACAGAATTGGCTCGGATTTCTTCACTGTCGTCCAGCAAATTAAAGAGCGGTTAGGTGCTAATCCCATACCAGTTCAATTGCCTATCGGTCGTGAAAGCGATTTCAAAGGTGTGGTTGATTTGATTGAGATGAAAGCAATCTATTGGGTTGACGAGTTGGGCACGAAAATGGAGTTTAGTCCTATCCCAGAGAGCATGAAAGATTTGGTCGCTGAATATCGGCAAAAGTTAGTTGAAGTCGCAGCAGAGCAAGACGATGAATTGATGGAAGTATATTTTGAGCAAGGTGACTTGAACCCAGAGCAAATTCGCCAAGGTTTGCGCAAGGGAACTCTTTCTTTTAAGGTCGTGCCAGTTTTGTGTGGTTCTGCGCTGAAGAACAAAGGTGTCCAGCCCTTGCTTGACGCTGTTTGTGACTTTTTGCCCTCGCCTATGGACATCGGTTCTGTGCAAGGAATGCATCCAAGAACGGGCGAAATTTTGGAGCGAAGCCTTACCGACGAAGAGCCTTTCTGCGCTTTGGCTTTCAAAATCCAGACTGACCTTTATGTAGGTAGGCTTGTCTATTTGAGAGTTTATTCAGGCATACTCAAGAAAGGTGAAGCAGTTTATAACCCTGCTAAGGACACAAACGAACGGATAATGCGCATCTTGAGAATGCATGCCAACTACCGTGAAGACATTGAAGAAGCCCATTCAGGTGATATTGTGGCAGTTGTAGGACCTAAAGTCACGATGACTGGTGACACCCTGTGCGATAAAGCCTATCCGATTTTGCTTGAAAGAATTGAATTTCCTGAACCTGTCATTTTCCGAGTCATTGAAGCGAGAGACCGAATTCATGAAGAAAAGATGGTTGAAGCCCTTCAAAAACTTGTTGCAGAAGACCCAACTCTTAAACTTCGTTATGACCAAGAGACAGGTCAGTTGGTTTTGTCAGGAATGGGAGAATTGCAGTTGGAAATCGTTGAAGATAGGCTAAGGCGTGAGTTCGGAGTGCAAGCAAGGTTGAGTAAACCACAAGTTGCTTTTCGTGAAACGATTGCTCGTGAAGCCATTGCCGAAGGAAAATACATCAGGCAAACTGGTGGTCGTGGTCAATATGGGCATGTTTTGTTGAAAGTTGAACCTTTACCTGGTGGAACGGGTTTTGAGTTTGTCAACCAAATCACGGGTGGCGTTATACCTTCAGAATTCATTCCATCAGTTGAAAAGGGTGTCCGTGAAGCAATGGAGACGGGCGTTTTGGCTGGCTACCCGATTGTTGATGTCAGAGTAACTTTGTTTGATGGCTCATATCACGAAGTTGACAGCAGCGAATTAGCCTTCAAGTTAGCAGCAGAAATCGCTTTCAAAGAGGCTTGCAAGCGAGCAGGTCTGATTTTGCTTGAACCAATTATGGCTCTTGAAGTTC
>JANXCD010000134.1 GCA_025060305.1 Armatimonadota bacterium
AAAAAAGCGGCAACCAGCAGCAATGGCTCCTTCAGCGCAAGCGAAGTCGCCAAGCATGAAATGTTCACCAGTTAAAACAGCGGGTCGCCTTCGCCTTGTTTGGACACGAACGGTCAAGGCAAAACCCTCCTCTCATTCATTGCTGTTGACTTTAGCCAAAGTCGCAGGAACAGTAGGCGCAAAGACGACACGAATTTCCTTTCTGTCAGCGGGAACGGAATAAATGGCAAACTCGGGGCAAACGAGAAAGCACAAATTGCAACACACGCATTCTTCAGGCTTCGCCGCAGAAGGTGGGTGGTAGCCTTTGGAGTTGAATTTGGGTGATGCCACCAAAACACCTTTGGGGCAAAACTCAATGCAAAAGCCGCACCCTTTACACCTTTCTTCGTGTATGATAACTTGTCCACGCACTTTTGCTGTCGGCTGGACAATCGGTTTTCTTTTTACGCTCATTCCTTTGCGCCTCCCGTTTTAGGATGCGCCATTCGCCATTCAAAAATCTTCTGACAAATCCGACGAGTGTTGTCAGGGTAAATCCCTAAACTTACTTCCTGTTTGAGATATGCTGTTAACTGCAAATTTTGCTGGAGGCATTGCCACACTATTGGCTTCTATAAACTTCCTGTGTGATAGTGCGGGAAGTTTTATGGGGCAAGGCTTTTAATTTGCCAGATTTTGAAGTGCAAGACTATTGTTAAATGCACTGCCATCGCAACTGCAGAAAGGCTATCATTAATCCAGTGTTGAAGGATGTATCTTTCGGAATTTTGGAAAGGAGGAATGAGGAAATGGCTGAAGTAAACTCGTCAGTTTCGGAAATGTGTGAGCGCTTCCTTAAAGTTTACACAGGCGCTATCACTGATGTTTTAGACGAAATGGGTTATCATCACCAAACCCTTCCCCATTATTTACAACCTTTAGCGAAAGGCAGCAAACTGGCTGGACTTGCCTTCCCTGTCTTTGGGCGACCCAATCGGCGAATAGACTACGAGACCAGTATTAGGCGAATCTTGACAATGTTGGGTGATGTCCCAATTAACAGCGTCGTCATTTATCAAACCAATGACTTGGAGTCTGCTCATCTCGGTGAACTTTCTGTCACCTGGCTGAAGCAGGTTGGCTGCAGAGGTGCAGTGATTGACGGTGGTTGCCGAGATATTGAATACATCCTTCGGGAAGAGTTTCCTGTCTTTTGTCGGTTCACGACTCCAGAAGATTGTTGCTGGCGATGGGAATTAATGGATTACAATTGCCCTATAATCATTGGTGATGTGACTATTCGTCCTGGTGATTTCATCGTCGCAGATTTTGACGGAATAGTTTGCATACCCAAAGATATTTCTTTTGAAGTTTTGCTCAAGAGCGAGGAAATTGTGAACACGGAGAACCTCGTCCGAAAGGCAATTAGGGAAGGGATGAAACCTTTGGACGCTTACGAAAAGTTTGGGCGATTTTAACTAAAGGCACAAAAAGGCAAATGAAGGTGAAAGCCTTTCAACAATGCCTTCGCTGACTCGGACATGGAACGGACTTTGACTCACTGTAACTTGTTTAATGAATGGATCGCTAATGCTTCAAAGTGTTTTGGTAGCATAACCTAAAAGGAGAACATAAGGCAACAGCGTGAGTGATAAAATTAGCCGAGCCTATGTCAGGGCTTTTTCTGACTTGCGGTTAAGTTCGGTTGCTGTAAGAGTTTGTTTGCGGAGGTGACAAATATGGCGTTGCGAACTATCCGTGATTTGGATGTTCAAGGCAAGAGAGTTTTGATGAGGGTTGATTTCAATGTGCCCATTGAGGGTGGTAAAGTGCTGGACGATTGGAGACTTCGGGCAACTGTCCCTACAATCCGCTACTTGTCTGAACGAGGTGCAAAACTCATTCTAATGTCACACTTGGGTCGTCCAAAAGGCAAACGAGACGAAAAATATTCACTCCGTCCAGTCACACAAAGGTTAAGTGAGTTGCTCGGTCAAACTGTCAAGTTCACTGATGATTGCATTGGTGAAGTTGTTGAGAAAGCAGTCTCAGAACTTCAACCTGGTGAAGTTTTGTTGCTTGAAAACTTGCGATTTCATGAAGGTGAGGAAAAGAACGATGAAACTTTCGCACAACAATTGGCAAAATTGGGTGAAATTTATGTCAACGATGCTTTCGGCGCTGCCCATCGTGCCCATGCTTCTGTTCACGCTGTCACCAAATTCCTTCCTGCATACGCAGGATTGCTGATGGAACGAGAAGTTACTCACTTGGGCAGCCTTCTTGAAGCGCCTGAAAAACCCTTCGTTGCTGTTCTCGGTGGTGCAAAAGTTTCTGACAAACTCGGGGTCATTCGTAACTTATTGACGAAAGTTGATGCATTGCTCATCGGCGGGGCAATGGCTTTTACCTTCCTGAAGGCTCAAGGCTATGAGACAGGCAAATCGCTCGTTGAAGAAGACAAGTTAGATTTAGCTAAGTTCTTACTTGATGAAGCGAAAGGAAAAGGTGTTGAACTTGTTTTGCCCGTTGACATTGTTGTTGCCGAAAGCGATACTGATGATGCTGCGACCGAAGTTGTTTCTGCTATTGCTATCCCCGCTGATAAAGCAGGCTATGACATCGGTCCTGAAACAGCGAAGATTTATGCCGAACGCATCAAGGCAGCAAAGATGGTTTTCTGGAATGGACCGATGGGACGATTTGAGCGAATTCCCTTCAAGGCAGGAACGAAAGCAATCGCAGAAGCACTCACTGAGTGCACGGGCACAACTGTCGTTGGTGGTGGCGAGACTGCTGCTGCTGCTTTTGAGTTCGGCATTGCTGAAAAGGTCACTCATGTTTCAACAGGCGGAGGCGCAGCCCTTGAGTTGCTTGAAGGTCAAGAATTGCCTGGCGTTGCGGTTTTGAAATATAGTTCTGCATAACTCTTTTCGCCATCTTCAGGCAATTTCCAAAAAGCAAGGGTTGAAGAGAAGAAGGTAGCGTCGCCCTTTATGAGCGACGAATAGTTGAAAAAAAACTTCCACCTCTTTACTAAGTTGTGCTGGTAATATGCCGTTAGATTTTTCGGCAGGGCAGTAGCCCTGCCCTCCAAGAGATTTTTAGCCAATTCGGAGTGCCGATTTTTTCTGTCTTTGTAGTTGTTTTTTCTTCTGACATCATGGTGATGGCGGACATTGGTGTCTAAGGTCACGATTCGTTTGAGCGACTTGAAAATTCATGCTGCAAACTTTTTGAGGTGATTTGTTGTGAAGTTTTGGGTTGCGTTGATGAGTTTGTTTCTATTTCAGAAGGTGGTTGGGTAGGGAATGATCCAAAAGCCGCACGCATGTTGACAAACTGGCTGGCTTGGATGTTTAGTGAGGTTTGGAACAAAGTCAAAGTAAATCTGACGGAGACGCTCATGATTGTTGATGGACATGTAGGCAAAGTTTTTTGCCGAATAGGTGCGATGAAAGAAGTTTCTTACGAAAGCGACCGTCCATTCATCATCTTGGCAAAAGAAATGCGCAGCAACATTGAAATACTGGTCAAATCTATCCCACAGGTTGCTCCGATGTTTGTTGACGAAGGAGCATTTCAAGTTGCTATGAATTGGTGTTTTGAGGCGAAACCGAATTGCCAAGAATGTCCACTTCAGGATATTTGCTTAGCAGGTCGGGGCAGTTCCGATCACTTGAGGTGGTCAGCATACCAAAAGTTTGGTTCAGTTCCGAGGTGAGCGATAATGGCAATTGTTTTTTGTGGTGATTGCATGAAATTTTTGGACAAAGAGTTGCTTTCGCAACATGGAGTTCACGCTGAATTCGCTTTGACTTTCCTTGACCCGCCGTTCAATCAAGGCAAAGACTACGCCTTCTTTGACGACGAGTTGCCACCTGACGAGTATTGGCAATGGCTTACAGAAGTTTGTGCGAAAGTTTATGCCTTGACAATAGATGGTGGTGCAATTTACTTCATGCACCGTGAGAAAAACGCTGAGCATGTGTTGCGGTGTTTGCGTGAGACGGGATGGACGCTTCAGAACTTGATTATTTGGCAGAAACGAGCATCCGCTGTGCCCAACCAATGGCGCTACAGCAAAGCCTATCAGATTATCGCCTTCGCTACAAAAGGCGCTAAACCACGATTGTTCCATCGCTTGCGCATTGATGCACCTTTGCGTCCAGAGTATCTTTACGAGCGTGAAAATGGTATGTTTGTCACTGATGTTTGGGATGACATTCGTGAGTTGACATCAGGTTACTTCGCAGGCGAGGAAGCGTTGCGTCATCCCGATGGAAAGCGTGTCTGCACACAACAAGCACCTATCGCATTGCTTTTGAGGATTTTATTGGCATCCACGCAGCATGGTGATTGGGTTTTAGACCCGTTTGCAGGGACAGGGACAACTTTAGTCGTTGCCGAACAGTTAGGTCGCAACGCCGTCGGAGTTGAAATTGACCCGCAAATGGTGGAAGTTATCCGTTGGCGCCTTCGTGTCATCGCCCCGCCGACAGCATCGCACCTTTCCGCCATTACTACCGCTTCACACCAAACTTGGACACCATTTGGTCGCCCGATACACCAAGTTACCCAACCTCTGAAACCGCCACGCTTAGTTTATTTGAGCGAGAGGGTGAGAGTGGTGGGCATTCTTAGGCTGTATGTGACACTTGTGCAAGGGTTGTCAAGTCAGCCAAACGAAGCAACGACAAAAAGTTTAGATGAACTGGCAGGCAACTACAGTGATTTCGCCTACATCGGAAGCAGGCAATTTTGCTTTCATTGGTCATTGACTCGAGCGGTTTAGCAATTCGTGTTTTAAACTTTTCAAGGTTGCAGAAGGTTGGAGGTGTTGCTGGGTTTGATGATGACAAAAGGGACTGATTTGTTTGCTAAGGCGGATGCCACTTGAGGTCAGTCAACCATCGGCTAAAGCCGATGGAATGATAATGGTTTAGCACCTAAACTTTGGTGGATAAGTGTTGCGATTTGGAAACTATAGTGAGGTGTTTGAGGAAATGGAGCGATTCAAAAGTTGGGTAACTTGGAGCGATGAATTTAGTGGCAACTTAGCAATCTTTTGCAGTGATGAAAGGTTCGCTGCAGCGACTTTGGAGTTCCTTAGGCGTCATCTTGAGATTGATCGTTGTGACTTGATGGTTGTTGCTGGCGGACCAGCGTTCATTACACAGAACGAAACCGCACTGATGGAAAGGCTTGAATTGCTGCTCAAAGCCCACGAAATCAAACAGGTCATCATCATAG
>JANXCD010000135.1 GCA_025060305.1 Armatimonadota bacterium
TGATGTATGTGCAAGACTACGATGAAGTGTTCCCGTATGGCGCTTGGGGTCACCGCTACTGGATGTTCCTGATCAACAGTTATGTTGCGGGCAGACCTGCCAACTTCACCAGACCGGCAGGTAACATTTTCGTTTGCCCCAATGACCCAATTCTGCACTACATCAGCAACCCTGCCGCTATCACTCCCGAACCTGCAAACTCTTGGGGCTTGGTTCGTGACGCTAACGGTCAGTATCCTTACTGGGCGAGTTATTCTATCAACGAGCATGTTTGCGACGACTGGCCCAATTTGGCACAATGGGAGGCTCCTGCCAATTCGTTCCTGTTCTTGGAGGGCAACGACAGCGATATTGAAGGCGATGAAATTGCTGACCCTGCAAGGTGCACTGAATTTCGCTTCACTCACAATGAAGGTTCTAACTTTTGCTTCGTTGACGGGCATGTCAAATGGCATAGGGCAGTCTATCGCGTTGACCCTTGCGTGAACTCTAACTGGATTTTCCCACCTCACGGACTAGGAGGACCGACAGGCGACTGTGGACCTTGGACTGCTCCCACTTGGGATGACAATCCTTGCCCACGATAAAGTGAGCGAAAAAAGGGGCGAACGAATGATGCTCATCTTTTTGAGCAAATTTCGTTCGTCCCTTGACACTTAATCATCCTTCAAAGGTGGTGAACGAGGGTGAAAAATTGGTTGTGGGCAACCAGCATTCTCGGCTTGGTTCTCTTTTCGGTTACAGGTGCAATGCAAGGTTTGCTCATGACGCATCAATGGAAACCCATAGCGCAAACTTCGCCAGTTGCAGGTGATGCCGATGACCCAGCCATCTGGTTAAACCCGAAGAATCCACAACGCAGCATAATCGTCGCTACAGACAAAGGCGGAGCATTATATGTGTTTGACCTTAAGGGTCGCATACTGCAACGAATTGAAAAATTGCAGCGACCAAACAATGTGGATGTGGAATATGGGTTGCGTGTGGGCAATAGGAGCATAGACATCGCTGTCGCTACCGAAAGAGGCGCTCAGCGCTTGCGGATCTACGCAATAGAAAACGGTCACTTGAGGGAAATCGGTCACCCTGAACGAACAAGGGTCTTTGAGGGCGAAAGTGGCGACAGGGCTTTGCCGATGGGCATCGCCCTCTACCGTCGACCACGCGATGGAGCCATCTTCGCTATCGTCTCACGAAAAAGTGGTCCGCAAGAAGGTTACCTTTGGCAGTATCAGTTGGTGCCAGACAAAGAGGGACGAGTGTCACTGCGCAAAGTTCGCTCCTTCGGCAAGTTTAGCGGTGATGGCGAAATTGAAGCGGTTGCAGTGGATGACGAGTTGGGCTATGTGTATTATGCTGATGAGCGTTTCGGCATACGCAAATATCACGCTGACCCTGACCATCCAAATGCAGGAAAGGAACTGGCTGTGTTCGGCACAAAAGGTTTTGAAGGCGACCGTGAAGGAATTGCCATTTACCCGACAGGCAAAAAAACAGGCTACATACTTTGCGTTGACCAACGCCCTGAAAATAGCGCAATCTTTGTGTTCCTGCGAGAAGGCAATTCAACCAACCCTCACGCCCACGAACCTGCTTTGGCAGTGATAGAAACTTCGGCGGATGAGACTGATGGTCTGGAAGTAACTCCGAAGTCAATCGGCGCTCTGTTTCCGCAAGGCGTTTTGGTAATGATGAACAGCAAAGGTCGCAACTTTTTGCTCTACCCGTGGAGAAATCCTTGACAATTGACAGTTTCTCGTCAGCGCACAAGTTCCACAGGCACGGCGTAAAGCCGTGCCTTAATCTCTCAACTCTCTGTCAATGGATTTCGTGAAGCCAATGTCATCAAAAGTTCGGAGAGCCAATTTTCAAATTCTGGTGGAAAGACCAGACAAAGATGAAGCCCACGCCTTCGCAAGGTTTGACATGCGTTCGCCACCTATCAAACTCTCAAAAAGGCTGTAAGCGGAGAGACCAAAATTTGCTTCAAAGATTTCGCCATCCACAGAGCGAAGCGAAGGGACGGGCTTAACTTGCCTCCATCGCTCTTGTGTCACATAGTCTAACTGTTGCGGGTCGCTGACGATGACTAACCTGCGGGCACAGTAAAGCAACGGGAGCAACGAAGCAGGGTCGCACGATGACGCTTCGTCTACGATGAGAGTGTCAAAGCAAGTTTCAAGGGGTAAGTTCCTCCCGACCGACAGATTGGTAACAGCGATAGGAAAGCCGAGTTTCGCCACTTGCTCAAAAGCCTTCAGCCTTACTCGTCGGTCGCTAAGGGCTGTGTGCAAATTTTCCAAAGCGTTTTGACCACGCTTCAAAAGGTCGTTCAATTTCAACCAAAGGGCAAAAACAAGTTCGGCACGCATTTGAGGCAAAACTTCAGAGTGCAAATTTTCCAGTTGGTGTAACAATTCCTTCCATTCGCCTTTAAACTTTGTCCAGCGCCGTTCGCCCAAAAGCATCAGCCATTCCAAAAACCAGCGCCATCGGCTCCAACAATCACTGCAAAACAATTTCGCTAAATCTCGTTTTCCGTAATGGTTGGTGCAAATGGGTCGCAACCGAAACCGAGCCAATTTTCGGCTGAGTTCGTTTAATCGCTCCAATCGCTCTTGAATTTGCCTTGCAATTTGGTTCGCCTTTGCAACAACAGTTTGAACTTTTTGATCCGCAGTGTTTGAGGTGTAGTGGGGCAGTTGTTGAACGCCAGAAAACAGTTCGCCCTTACGCTCAAATTCACTGCAACCGAGCAACTCTTTCAATCGTTCCTGCAACTTCTCAATTTCCTGCTCATTTCCCGTCCGCAGAATGAAAACTTCACCAAGCAACCGTTCAGCAAGTTCTACGGCAGCGTCAACTGCTCGGTTGATTTTGCTGGCGAGGAAAACCGATTGACCCGTTAGCAATTGGTGAATGATAAGACCAACGATGATGCGGGTTTTGCCCGTCCCCGGTGGTCCAGTGATGACGGTTAATGGTTTTTTCATCGCATGAGCCAAAGCGATGGCTTGGCTCAATGTCGGGCAAACTGGGTTTGCCAGCGCCAGCAAGACATCTGCCAAATCAGGCAACCTGACCGAAGGTGGAGCGAACAAAAAATTCAGGTCAGTTTGGGAGATGTTTCTTGTGCTCAGTTGCTCCAAATCTTCAACGAGGGCTCGGTCATAGGACGGTTCTCCAAACACGAGAAAGCCAGCAACGCTGACAACTTGAGGTGGCACTACATGTTTCAGTTCGCTCCAATCAATCCTCAATGCTCGTCGCTCAAGCAAAAGGGCAAGGGTGACATTAGCGAAAACTTTTGGGCTTTGACGGGCTGCAAGTTCCAGAGAGGCTTTGATTTCGTTGATTTCTTCTATCGCCCTTTCATTGCGAATGCAACGACCGACAAAAATTTCTGTTGGGTCAATCTTCAACGAATTGACAATCCAACGACAGAACACACCAGTAGCAGGCTCCCACTTCTTCTCGTTTCCGTCGCAAAAGGCAAACAAAAAGGCACAAAAAGCACCGCTCTTTGCTCCCCTCGTTTCGCAAGGTCTAAGGCATCTTTTGCTGGTTTCGTTGCGAGCAGTTCATCCCAAGAATCGCAGATGCCTTTCACCCCGAAGAACCAAAGTGGAAACCTTGACTGTTTGAAAAAAGTTTCATCGTCAAAGACTAATTCCCCTTGCCGCTCCAACGCAAGGCAATCATGGTAGTAAGCGACCAATTCTTTCAAAGTCGCCGTTTGATGATGCTTGACAATCATATCGGCAATTTCACTGACCCTCGGACGAAGAGAAGCGCATGACCTTTAACCGTGCAAGTAAGTTCGGGCTGCGAACATGACGAGGAACAAAACCGCAAGCAAGTAAAGGAGCCAATGGGCTTCTTTGTGCCTTCGGGTGACGAGTTTGAGCAGGGCGTAACTTATGAAGCCGAAAGCGATGCCTTCGGTGATGCTGAAAGTCACGGGCATGATGATGAGTGTTAGGAAGGCGGGAATGGCTTCAGTGTAGTCGTCCCATTGAATGTGTCGGACACCTGTCATCATGAACGCGCCGACCAAAATTAGCGCTGGCGCAATGATTGGGTGCTGGCTGAAAGGTGGCGTCCCTTGAGCAGCGAAACCGATAGGCACAGCAACTTCGGCGCTCATCATCTCAACGAGGGGCGAGAAAAACAAACCGAGCAGGAACAAAACTGCAACGACAATCGCTGTCAAGCCTGTGCGACCACCTTGAGCGATTCCGGCGCTGCTTTCAATGTAACTGGTGATGGTTGAAGTGCCTAAACAAACTCCAGAGACTGTGCCGATTGCGTCCGAGAGCAACGCTTCCTTTGCCTTAGGCAATTTCCCGTTTTTGAGCAAACCTGCTTGTGATGTGACGCCGATGAGCGTTCCGACAGTGTCAAAAATGTCAAGGAAAAGGAGAACGAAGATGACGGCAATGAGGTCAATCCAATGTCGTCCCAGTGCACCAAAGGATGCCAAACCTTCAACGAACTTGAATGCAGTTGGAGCAACCGACGGCGGTGCAGAAACGATGCCCTTGTATTGGGTGACACCAAGCATTATCGCAACGACCAAACCTGCCAGCAAACCGATAATGATTGCGCCACGAACTTTAAGCACAAGCAATACGACCATGACAAGCAAACCGAAGGTTGAGATGAGCACTGATGGACTTGTCAAGTCACCCAAAGTGACCATTGTCGCTGGGGAGTGGGCAATGTAGCCGCCCCATTGCAATCCGATCATCGCAAGCAAAAGCCCAATCCCGACAGCGATTGCATGCTTGAGAGAATTGGGCACAGCATCAACAAAGGCTTGGCTCATTCCTGCCAAAACGAGGATAGTGAACAAAGCACCAGAGATGAAGTTTGCTCCCAAAGCCTGCTGCCAAGTAAACCCCATCGCCCCGCAAACGATAAAGGCAAAAAAAGCGTTGTGACCCATCCCTGGAGCCATTGCGATTGGGTAATTGGCGAGAAGACCCATGAGGAAAGTTCCAATGGCTGTGCCAACGCAAGTTGCAACCATCACTGCACCCCTGTCCATCCCTGCTGCTCCGAGGATAACAGGGTTGACAAAAATAATGTAACACATCGTCAGGAAAGTTGTCAATCCCGCCAAAATTTCTGTTCGGATATCGGTTTT
>JANXCD010000136.1 GCA_025060305.1 Armatimonadota bacterium
ATTATCGCCATCGCCGACCAATTGAGAAATGGAGCAAGAGAAACAGTGCGTCAATTGAAAGCGATGGGCATCAAAAAAGTCGTGCTTTTGACAGGCGATAACGCTGCTATGGCGAAGCGAATTGCGGAGCAAGTTGGTGTTGATGAATTTCAAGCCGAACTTTTGCCTCAGGATAAAGTTGCGGTTGTCCAGCGACTTCAAAATCAAGGTCACAAAGTTGCGATGGTCGGGGACGGCATCAACGACGCCCCCGTTTTGACCGCTGCTGATGTCGGTATCGCACTTGGCGGCATCGGCATGGACATCACCATTGACGCTGCCGACATCGTTTTGATGACCGACGACTTGAGCAAGTTGCCCGAAGCCATTGATGTTTGCAGGCGAACTTTGCAAACCGTTCGGCAAAACTTGCAGTGGTTTGCTATCGGGGTAAATGCAGTCGGGGTTTTGGCTGCTGGTGCTGGGATTTTGAAACCCGTTGGCGCTGCCGTAATGCACCAAATTGCTTCGTTGCTCGTTGTGCTCAACTCGTTGCGATTGCTCGCTTACCGAACTGAGACGAAATTGAACCGTTGGCTTTTGAGAGGGCGAGAAATTCGGCAACAGGTTGAGTTGCAGGCGAGAAGTTTTTCCCTGAAGTTTAAGGCTTGGTTTGAACTCAACCGAAAGCGTGCAATTGTCGGTGCTATTTTCGGCGCTTTCGCAATTTGGCTTTTGTCGGGCATTTACATTGTCAACCCCGATGAAGTTGCCGTTGTCCAACTTTTCGGTCGCGCCGTTGCCAAAGATGTTCCGCCCGGAATCCATTACCGGCTTCCACCACCTTTGACCGAGTTGACGAAAGTTCGCAAGGGCGAAATGCGCAGGGTTGAAATTGGCTTCCGCATCGTTTTGCCCAATGAATGGGGTCAAGAGCCGTTCGCTTACGAGTGGGACTTTCCGCACCAATTTGGACGCTACCGAAAATTGCCCGAGGAGTCGCTTGTGGTCACGGGCGATGAGAACTTGGTTTCTGTCAACGCAGTCATCCATTACCGCATCGCCGACACCGACGACTTTTTGTTCCGAGTCAAGGATGCCGACCAGTTGGTTCGCATTGTGGGTGAGAGTGCCCTACGAGAGGTTGTGGCTCAACTGCCTTCCGATGCGATTTTGGTGGGGGAGCGTCGGGTAGCCGAAAGCGCCGTCAAAGTGCGAATGCAGCAACTGCTTTCGTCCTACCGAGCGGGCATGGAAATCGTGGCAGTTTACCTTCAAGATGTTCATCCCCCCATTGAGGTCGTTGATGCCTTCAGGAAAGTTGCGAGCGCTTTTGAGCAAAAGTTAGCGACCATCAATCAAGCGGAAGCTTATCGGAACGAACAAATTCCTTTGGCGAAAGGCAAAGCCTTTGCTCAAATTGAGAGCGCCAAAGCCTACAAAATTCGCCGCTCCACTCGCGCCGTTGGTGAAGCCCAAAGGTTCGTCATGCTTGCGGAAGTTTACCGCAACTTCCCAGAAGTCACGAGGGTTCGCCTTTACTTGGAAGCCATTGAACAAGCGCTGGCAGGTAAACCGAAGGTCATCATGGACTCGCGCAAACTTGGTCGCCGTCAAATGCTTTTCGTGGACGAAAAAGGGCTTTCGCTCACTTTGACGGAAACGCTCCAAAGCCTAATTCAACAAAGCCAAAAGCAACAAGAGCAGGTCACACCAGAGCATTGAAGTTGCAAACTTTTCGTCGGGTCAGATAAAGTCTGCACAGTTGTTTTTTCAGGCGAGATTTCGTCAGCCTGCTAATGAGTGGTGGCGCTGTGGTTAAGGGCGACGAAGCAAACTGAAATTTTGCGCTGCGAATTTTTGAAATTGACTTCATTGGAGTGAACTTTGATGCAGCGGACTGAAGATTGGATGAGAGAAGCGGAAGCAGAATTGCAAGCAGCAAGAGACTTGATGGCTCATAGCCATTGGTCTTGGTGTTGTTTCACTTGTCAGCAATCTGCGGAAAAGGCACTCAAAGCCATCGGCGAGCATTTTCGCCAAAATCTGGTCGGACATAACCTAAATTTGCTGCTTCGTGATTTGCAAGGGTTTGTCGCCATTCCTGAAGATGTCCGTCAAGCCTGTGCTCGGCTCAACCGCTATTACATCCCGACCCGTTACCCAAACGCTTTTGACCGAGGCGCTCCCGTTGACCAATTTTTTGAGGGAGATGCAAGAGAGGCGTTGCAAGATGCGGAATTGGTATTGGAGTTTGCCAGAAGAGTTATCACAGCACCCTGAATTTGAAAACTTGAAAGTCTTTTTGGAACGGTTGATGAAAGAGCGTGGCAGTGAAATTGCTTTCGTGGTCATTTTCGGTTCGGCTGCGAAAGGCAAATGGACAGTTCACAGCGATATTGATGTTTTCATTGGGCTAAACTGTGACGACGGTTTAAGGCTAATTGACCGTATCGGTCAGTTCGCCGAATTGGCGCAAGGCAACTTGGAAGTTTTCCCGTATGAACGCTCGCAGTGGCGGCGAATGTTTGAAACTTTCAACCCATTGCTTTTGGATGTTTTGGAAGATGGCATTGTGCTTTTTGACAGCGGCGAATTTTCTGCCATGCGAGAAACTTTCCAACGATTATTGGCACAAGGCTCAATTTTGCGGACAGACTCTGGTTGGCGAATTTTAGCAGACTCACTTGAAGGGGCAAGCGAAGCCTGCCCGAAGAAATTGCAGGCGGATTTCTTCCACCCCTAAGGGACAATCGGGAAAAAACCGTAAAGGCGGGTGAAACCTGCCCTAAAAAATTTCGCTCTTTACCCAAAAGTTTGTTGGTTCGTAGTAAGGCACGGAGCGAAGCGGAGTGCCGCAATTGAGTGCTAAGTGCGGAGTGCGAGGTGCAAAATAGGACAATAACATTGCACTCCGCACATCGCACTCCGCACCAATTTTTACGCCACTCCGCTGACGCTTCGTGGCTAACTACGAACCTAACCAACAAAGTTTGTAGTAAAGAGCGAAAAATTTCAGTTGGATTTTATCTGACCTGCAAAAGGGCAAAATCGTTTTGCAAAGGTGTGTAAAGCCTGCCTGAAAGTTAAGGAAAGGCAAACCTTAATCTACAAAAGGTGATGGCTCATGAACGAGTTGTCAAAGCGAAAAGCGGTTTTGACTGCTATCGGATTTTTCGCGCTATTGCTCTTTGTCCGCTGCTTTTTCGCTGTTGATGAAACCGAGTGGGCAATTGTGGTTCGTTTTGGCAAGTTGGTGCGAACGGTCAGTGAAGCGGGGCTGCACTTTCACCTCCCCATTGACAGCGTTCGGAAATTTGACAAACGCTTGCAAGTTTATGACCCACCAGCAACTGAGTTTCTAACTGGCGACAAAAAGAACTTGCTCATTGACGCTTTCGTAATTTGGCGAATTGACGACCCTGTTAGGTTTTGGCAAAGTGTCGGTGACGCAGTTGGAGCGGAAATGAGGTTGCACGACCTCGTTTGGTCCCAATTGGCAGCGACGTTGGGCAGTTACGACCTTGCACACCTCGTCGCCGTCCGCAATGAAGAGATTGACAACGGAAAAGAAACGAAATTGGGAGATTTGACGGAAACTGTGCGAACTCAGTGCCGAGATGTTGCTCGCCGCCTTTACGGTATTGAAATCGTTGATGTCCGCATCAAAAGGCTAAACTTTCCAGAGCAAAACAAAGAAGCAGTTTTTGCGAGGATGAGGACAGAACGGGAACGAATAGCAAAACGGTATCTTGCTGAGGGTGAAGAAATCGCTACTCGCATCAAATCTGAAGCCGACCGAGAGCGTGAGCGAATTCTCGCTGAGGCTTACCGCGAAGCGGAACGAATCAAAGGCGAAGGTGACGCCATCGCCGCTCGCATTTACGGTCAAGCCTTCTCTCGCGACCCGCAGTTCTACAAGATGCTGCGAACTTTGGATGCCTACAAAAAAGCACTGGACGACAAAACAACCATCGTGCTCTCGGCAGATTCAGAGTTTTTGCGACTACTCACACAGGGGCGTGAGCAGAAACAATAAGCACAAAGAAGCCTCCTTTGAGAGTTTTGGACTTGGTTGTTCTTGAGCGTGATATTGACGAACATGGCTTGAAGCGAGGCGATGTCTGCACGATTGTCCATTGCTATGGTGATGGTGAGGCTTTTGAAGTTGAGTTTATGACCACTAATGGACAGACCATCGCTGTTGTGACCCTAACAATTGCCGACATTTGCCCGTTTAAGCCCAATGAAATTTTGCATGTCCGAGATTTAGCAAAAGCAAGGTGAAGATTAATGAACAAGTGGGCAAAGTGGATACTCGTTTCGTTTGTGCTTTACCTTCTCAGCGGGTTCTACATCGTCGGAAGTGACGAAGTTGGAGTTGTGCGTTTGTTTGGACGAGTATGGCAAAGGCGAGTGCCTTCAGGATTGCATTACCGACCGCCGTTTCCGATCACAAGGCTTGACAAAGTTAAGGTTAGGCAAATTCGGCGAATAACTGTCGGGATGGAAGCGATTGATGTTGTTGTTGGTCGTCAAGCCAATCCGCTGCAGGCTCAATTTTTGACAGGCGATCAAAACATAATCCTTGTCCGAGCCGTAGTCCAATACACGGTTCGTGACCCAGTTCGCTTTCTGTTCGCTGCTTCCGAACCAGAAGGGCTTACTGGCAAAATTGTTGAAGCAGCATTGACTAACGAAATTGCTCAAATGACCGTTGACGAAATCATGACGACAGGAAAAATAAACATTCAAAATCTCGTCCGACAAAAAGCGCAACAGCGTTTGGACGAAATCGGAGTTTCAATTGCAGCAGTGAATATTGAGAAGGTTGCTCCACCTGACCCTATCAAAGATGCTTTTGAAGCGGTGACTCAAGCGAGACAAACTCGCTATCGGCTCATCCTTGAAGCCCAAAGTTACGCCAACACAATCATCCCTCAAGCGAGAGGCGAATCGCAAAAAATCATCAATGAAGCAATGGCTTATCGTGACCGAAGAGTTGCGGAAGCGAAAGGCGAAGCGGAGCGGTTTTTAGCGCTGCTTGCCGAGTATCGCATGACGAAAGATGTGACCAGCGCACGCCTTTACCTTGAGGCGATGGAAGAATTGCTGCCGAAAATCAAAAAGGTCATCGTTGACCCGAAAGGTGGTCAATTGGATGTCGGA
>JANXCD010000137.1 GCA_025060305.1 Armatimonadota bacterium
TTGACCTCCTTTTGTTGGAGATTGCTTCAGTAATTTGACCAACTTCCATGCCCCTTGTAAACTAGCACCATTGGTTAATAGGGTAGTTTACGAACCGAGAATAACTGCTCCTGCCTTTGAAGGGCATGGACTTTTCCCATTTGTTTTTTGGCGCTCTTTAGCGATAGGAGACTATAACAAAAACAAAGGCGTTTGGCACGCTCATTCTGTTTGGAGCGCTATTAGACAAGGGATTAGAAGTGTCAATGGATATCTCCAAGAAAAGGGTGTATCAAGAATCTATTGGCTCTCTGTTTTAGACTTTCATATCGCTGGCAATCAGATCACTTTCATCATTTATTGAGTGGGGTGAGCATCATGAAGACTTTAGCGACCTTTAGATTCACGATTTTTATCCTGCTAACCTTTGTAGCGATAGTCAACGCTCAAGTAATGACTAGGGAGGAAGCAGCAGTTATCGCTCGTGCTGTTTGTGACAAAATCGGTCTTTTAGGGCAACCCCTCAAATGGCATATGACTCAAGAACTTCCAACCCCTGTGGAAGTGCCTGAGCATGACAGTGACCTTCAGGATGCTTTGGCTTTGGCAGGTTATAACCCTCAACCAACCCTATATCCTTATCCCCTTATGAGTGCTCTGCCTTTTGCTTCTACGCCTTATGATGACCTGAATTACATTTACTGGTGTGGAGGCTTTATGGTCGTCGTGAATGCTTATTCTGGCAAGGCATTGGCGGAACGAAATATTCCTTCACCGGGAGAATCTGTCTTACCTGAAGACCAACTAAAATCAATCGCTCAGCAATTTGTTCAGGCTTTCTTGGGGAACAAACCATGGCGATGGCGTGATCAAGAAATCCCTAATAACCCTGATGATCTCGCTTACTTTACTGCCTCTACTTTTGACCCCTCTTCAGGTGCTGATTTGCTTGATTTTGTCATGGTAACTTTAAATCCTACGACTGGCGAACTCTTATCAATAACCGTTTATCAGCGAACGGTTACCATATCCACAGAGCCCTTGTTAGAGTGTGATGAAGCCCGAAAGTTAGGGGAATCAGCACTTCAAAGTTCTTTTCCAAACTCTAACTTCATAACCCATCCAGAGGATGATCTTTTGCTCGTGTTTGAAGATAGTGCCCGAGAACAGTTTTTGGCTTGGCGGTTTCACTTCACAGTGGTTCACAAGACAGGAGGTGGGTTTGAGTGTTTCATTATGATAGATGCGCACACAGGACAGGTCTTATGGGAGATGGGTTTAATTCCAATGGGTATGAAGGTATCGTCTCAAAAGCGGCGTAATTTTAACTTGATAGTCCTGAACGGAAGAGAGATGACTTTTGGACAGCCTCTGCTTCTGCGAAACGGGCAGGTCTACCTGTGGACAGGTTACTTGCCATTTTTAGGGGTTAAATTGGAAGGCAAGCGGTTAATGGCGAAAGGTAAGCGATTGGATCTTACGAGAGTTGACTTTGTGCTATTCGGTAAGAAGGAGTATGTGGCTCTTAGAAAGGTTTGCTCAATTGCGAGTATCCGTTTATGGTGGGACAATGAGCGGAAGGTTCCGATTTTGAGGGCTGAGTGGTTAGAACCGAAAAAGTTGTTGGCTCAGAAAAGGTAAAACAGTTTTTGCTAAAGGAGCATCACGCTAAATGTTTTACCAAGAAATCTTCTCCCTTCACTTCTCTGCGCTCCTTGATAGAAATGTATGCTGCTTCAATGATGGCGATGACATTCTAGTTATCATCACCATTGCAAAGGAAAAGTCTGTCTGTCTCCAAAGCGTCAATGAAGTGACACATGGCTTTTGCAAATGCACAAGGAAATCGTTAAAATTGCCGCCGAAAATGGAAAAAATGATACCCTTTCATCTCTTGACATCGCAAGGAAGATGTGCTGTTTAGGTAAAAATCAAATTGGGGAGGGAAAGAAAATGAAGGAAATTAAGAGGGCGGTTTTGAGAAAGGGAGGCTCTCTCTCTCGGAGAACTATTAACCATTGGTGCTAGTTTACGGCGCAGAAAAAGGCATTTTGGATGGTTGGTTACATGACCATCTCTCAAAAGCCGCTAAATTTTGGGCAAAATCGCCCAAAATCAAATTAGCACCAACTATTTGAAGTTTGGGATTCCAAGTTGGGCAAGCAATTTTTGGGTTTTAAGTTCGGTGAGAAACTTTAGAAACTTTTGAGCAGCAACCCTGTTCTTTGATGCCTTAAGCATGCCCGCTTGAACTTTGACAGGTGGATATGAGTCTTTGGGCAGGTGAGCGATGATTTTGTAATTCGGTGACATAACTTTTTCAGGCGCACTATCAAAGGGGCAAGTGGCATAGTAAATGCCAGCGTCAACACGAGCCATGCAAACATAGTTGACTGCCTCTTGGGCGTGCCAGTGGGTAACGATTTTGCTCTTCAGTTTCTCCCACAAACCCAATTTTTGCAAAGCCTGCTGAGCATAATAACCGACAGAGTTTTGCTTCGGGTCGGCAATGACGATGCGTCGGACAGAAGGCTTCATCAAATCGTCAAGGGATTGAATTCCTGCTCGGTTTCTCGCTGGGACGACCAAGATGAGTTCAAAAGTTCCGAAAGTAGTCACGCTCTTAGGGTCAATGAAGCCTTCTTGAGCCAAAATTTGCATTTCCAATTCGCCTGGCGAGACGAAAATGTCTGGTCGCTCGCCCTTTTCTCGGATTCGCCTCACCAAAGCGACACCATTGTCGTAGTAAATGCTGAGTTTGATGCCAGTTTGTTTTTCAAATTGGGTCTTGAGTGTTTGGAAAGGAATGATCATGCCACAAGGCACGAACAACCTAAGTTCGCTTTTTGCTTGTGCACTCACAGTTTGTCCTAACAAAGCGATGCCGATAAGTGCCGATAGCAACCAACGCAAGTTTCATCCCTCCTTTGTGCTGATTTGTCTCTGGCTTAGCAGTGCTTTCCAACGCTTGCGCTCGGAAGCACTGTAATGCTTTGAGCCACAGAAATCGCAAACTCCAATTATTGCAGTCGGAACAATGACGCTTCTGCCACCAAAGCGGGCTTCATAGTTTTTCACACGCTTTGGTCTCACTGTCCCTTTTCCACATTCCTGACAACGATAGCCAAACATCTTCTTCACCTTGAAATTTTCGGTTGGGCAGAAGCCTAACCTTCCAAATCATCGGCAAACTCTTAAGTAAAGAGTGCTTTTCGTTTTTCTCCTCATCCATGTTGGGCAAATTTTTTTCGCCTCGTTTGTTTCATCTTTGAACCTTTCTCCTCCAACCAATCAAAACGGTTGCCAAAATTGCTGTTGCGATGATTGCTGATGCAACTGTCACCCATTCAATGTTGGCGTGGCGTTCCGCCCCTGTAAGGCAAGGGCATTGGTAGTTGCCGAAGAAAACCCCGAACGAATAAGCGACAGCAATGTCAAGGGAGATTTCAAGGGCTTCGTAAATGAGCATCATTTTCCAGCCAAAGAACCGAGCAATCAAAATTGCACCAGGCAAACTCACGCCAGGACCGCCAAGCAAAATCGCCATTGCGGGCGATACTCCCATGCCTTGTTTCAGGAACGCTTTGACAAACGGGATTTCTGTCAAGATGGGAAAATACATGAGCGAGCCGAAGATGGAAGCCAAAGTGGTTGATTTTAAGGAATTGTCTCCGAGAAAGAAAAATGGTTTATGACCTTCGGCAGTTGTTACAAACCATTCAAGGGGAACTTTTCTGGCAGCGAAAGCAATGAGCAAAATTGCAGGCACAAGTATCGGCAAAGTCATTTTCATGAACCGCCAACTTTCAAGCAACCACTCTTTGACTTCGTAAGGCTCAAACCAGTTGCTGAAAGCCCAAACGAGCGCTATTGTGCAAGCAATCAAGACAGGGATGCGCAAAGCCCAGGGCAAACCTTTTGCTCCCAAAATCAAAAGCACCATCAAACAAGCCATCACGAACCAACTGCGGTAAGGATGTTTTTGTTCAAGTTCTGAAAGGGAAAACTGGACTTCACCACCGTTGAAGGCTAAATTTTGCTCACTTTGTTGCGCAAAACTAATGCGCCTTTGAGAATCTTCCCTTCGGAAAAGCCAAGCCATAATGATGCCGATGATAAATGCAGAAATGATTGTCCCTCCGAGCCTCCAAAACCCAAATAGCCCACCGAAAACTTGAAATGTCCAAACAAGCGTGACCAAGTTGAGCGCCGGACCTGCGTAAAGGAAGGCAAAGGCTGGACCGATACCTGCACCTCGCTTGTATATGCTCATCGCCAAAGGAGCAATGTTGCATGAGCACATGGAAACAACGATGCCTGAAAAAGTAGCAGTTCCATAAGCGACCCAACGCTTCGCTTGGTAGCCGAGATACTTCAAAACCTTGTCAACGGGAACGAAAGCAGCGATTGCTCCCGCCAACAAGTAAGCGGGCAAAACGACAGGCAAAAAGTCCCAAGTCAAAATGCAGCATTGAAAGATGTCAACGGCATCAGCCAACATCTCATGTGCTATGTTTGGCTGTGGCTGCACGGTTTATCGCCTCACTTTACTCTTTCGTTGCTGCTAAAGGTTCAGCGGGCTTCTTCTCGTAAACCAAAGTCACAATGAACAACCCGTCTTCGTAAAGAATTTGAGTTTCACGCCTTAACAATGCTTCGTCCACCAACTCGTATTTTTCTGGCGGAACACGCACCTCAATCACTGCATCCTCGTCCGCTTCAAAAGGTGGGCGAACAATGACTTCGGATTCGGGACACAATTCTTTCGCCAACATCACCAGTTCGGTGATGCGCTTTTCTAATAGGCTGCGTCGTTTTTTGTTTCCCGTTTTGCTCATTTGCCAATCACCTCATCTATGGCTTGAACGAATTGACGAGTATAGGACAACAACTTCTCCACATCTCGGCGAGACAATTCTTCGCGCCCATAATGGGCTTTGTCTCTGAGTCGGTAAGCAAATCCCAAGTATTCGCCAAACCGCTCTGGTAGAGCTTGTCGCCTTTTAATGATTTCAAAGCCAAATCGGTTACGCAACCCTCCATGAGTCCATTCAGTTTGCTTTATGCCAAAATGCTCCAATGCCGCTATGGCAG
>JANXCD010000138.1 GCA_025060305.1 Armatimonadota bacterium
AAATTAGTCGGAACTTGGAGTTCAACATGGACTAATCCTTCTTCAACAGCGATGCCTGTCACGCCCCTTTTGCGCTCAAATTCTTCTTGAACTGGTTCAATGATTGTCATCACTCGTTCACTTCTTCTACCCATCGCTCAATCTCCCCCTCAATCGCAAATTTGGCACAAGACGGTTCTATGCATCTTGGAACTTAGGCAGTTGGCTTTGTTTTATAGTGACAGACCAACTGTATGCCCCAAAAACCATTGCCAAAATTCAACCATTGCCTTATTCAACGCTGTCATCCCATTGTGTCACCAAATTCTTTTCCTTGCTATTTTTTACTGTTGCCTTTAAGGGAGCAATCCAACGCTTTTCTTTGCATCGGATGAAAACCGAAGTTAATTTTCTTGTCAACTTGATTGCCAAGTTTATGGATTAGGGGTAGCCCTTGAAAAATTCAGGTAACTTCAAAAAGGGACATGAGAGTTGATATTAGGAAGGTGAGCAGTGCGATGAACAAAAACAACCCAATCTATTTGACACCGCCAGAACAAATCGCTGCAATTTGTGGTGGCTATTGCAGCGACCCTTTTGCAGTCTTGGGAATGCATGGGGTTGAAGTTGGGGCTGAGGACTGGGGATTAGGGACTGGCGAGCGAAAGGTTGTCACTGTTCGGGCATTTTACCCTTTTGCTGAAAGCATTGCTGTCCGTGCCCTTGACAACGACGAAGTTGTTCCGATGCAACGAATTCATCCTGACGGGTTCTTTGAGGCTGTCTTTTGGCACAGAAGCGAACCGTTCCCGTATAGGCTCATCTTGAAAGAAGGGACGGGGGACGAGGGACGGGGGACGAGGGAATTTTATGACCCTTATGCTTTTCCGCTTTTGCTGAGCGATTTTGATTTGCATTTGATCGCTGAGGGCAATCACTTTCGTTTGTGGAAAGTTTTGGGCGCCCACATCGTTGAAGTCACTCCCAATTTTCCAGTCCCCGATCCCCAATCCCCAGTCCCTGTCGTTCGCGGTGTTCGCTTCGCCGTTTGGGCTCCCAATGCATTGCGTGTTAGCGTCGTCGGCGATTTCAATCGTTGGGACGGACGAGTTCACCCAATGAGGTTTCGCCACGAAGCAGGTGTTTGGGAGTTGTTTTTGCCGCAGGAGGTCTTAGGGATTGGGGACTGGGGATTGGAGTCTGGCGAGTTGATTTACAAGTTTGAGGTCAAAGGTCGCTATGGTGGCTATTTGGAACTGAAATCCGACCCCTTAGGCTTCTATCACGAAGTTCGCCCAAAATCGGCTTCCATCCTTTGGGACATCGGACGCTACCAATGGAACGATAACGATTGGCTCGCTCATCGCAAAGAAATTCATAGACTTGATAAGCCTATCAGCATCTACGAAGTCCATTGGGGTTCGTGGCGAAGAATTCAAGAGCCTGACGGAAGTTGGCGCTGGATGACTTACCGAGAGTTAGCCGAGCAAATTGTTCCATATGTGAAGGACATGGGCTTCACTCATATTGAGTTGCTGCCAGTGATGGAGCATCCCCTTGACCAATCTTGGGGTTACCAAACAACAGGCTATTTTGCACCGACATCTCGTTATGGCACACCCGACGATTTCAAGGCTTTCGTTGATGCTTGCCACCAAGCGGGTTTGGGCGTCATTTTGGATTGGGTTCCAGCGCACTTTCCAAAGGACATGCACGGGCTTGTTTTCTTTGACGGGACGAACCTTTACGAGTATGGCGATTGGAAGGGAGACCATCCTGATTGGCACACGAAAGTTTTCAACTTCGGGCGAACGGAAGTTCGCAACTTTCTGATTGCCAGCGCTCTCTTTTGGCTTCTTGAATATCACGCCGACGGTTTGCGCATTGATGCAGTTGCTTCCATGCTTTACCTTGACTATTCGCGCAAGCCTGGTGAATGGCAACCGAACATTTACGGCGGGAACGAACACCTTGAAGCCATTGACTTTTTGAAGCGGCTTAACGAAGTCGTGCACCAGCAAGTTCCGGGAATCTTGATGATTGCCGAAGAGTCAACGGCTTGGCCAATGGTGACGCGCCCAACTTATGTTGGTGGGCTCGGCTTTGATTTCAAGTGGAACATGGGTTGGATGCATGACACGCTTTTTTACTTCAGCAAAGACCCGATTTACCGCAAGTATCATCAGGGCGCTTTAACTTTTTCACTCTGGTATGCCTTCAGCGAAAACTTTATCCTGCCGCTTTCTCACGACGAAGTTGTGCACGGGAAAGCAAGTTTGCTTGGCAAGATGCCCGGCGACTTGTGGCAAAAATTTGCGAACTTGAGGGCATTGTTTGGATACATGTGGGCACATCCCGGCAAAAAACTTTTGTTCATGGGCGGAGAAATCGCTCAATGGCGTGAATGGGACTATGCATCAAGTGTTGACTGGCATTTGTTGCAATGGGAGAGCCATCAAGGAATTCAAAGGCTCGTTCGCGACTTGAATTGGCTTTACCGAAACGAACCTGCACTGCACGAATGGGACTGTGACCATAGAGGTTTTGAATGGATTGATTTTTCCGATGCCGACAATTCCATCATCTCTTTTGTGAGATGGGCTAAGGACTGGCGTGATTGCATCGTTGTCGTTTGCAACTTTACTCCTGTCGTCCGCCAAGATTACCGTATCGGTGTCCCGTTTGGAGGAGTTTGGCAAGAAGTGCTGAACACTGATTGGAAGCATTATGGCGGGACAAGGGACATAGGACAAGGGACACGAGAAGTTATGGCGGAAGCATTGCCTTGGCAGAACCGTCCTTATTCGGTTCAGTTGACTTTGCCACCTTTAGCGGTTATTTACTTGAAGCGATGCTTTGAGAACCAAAGATGACATTTGGAGTGTCATGTCGGTAATGGCTTGAGCAACTCCTGCTACTCGCATGAAAGTTGATCCCACTCTCAAAGGTCAAGTTGAATTTACTCGTTGTCAAAATTTTTGAGGGTGCATGAAAGAATGGGCGAATTGACGGAGCGTCAATGCGATGTGCTCATCATAGGTGGCGGAATTGCAGGTTTGTGGTGCGCTTACCACGCTGCTCCAAAAGGAAGGATTGTTGTGCTCAACAAAGGCAGTTTTGATGAAGCAAACACTTTCTGGGCGCAAGGTGGTATGGCTGCTGCACTCGCCCCTTCAGATGCTCCAGAAAAACACTTCATTGACACTGTTTCCGCAGGAGCAGGTTTGTGCGACGAAGATGCGGTTTGGGTTTTAGTTCGTGAAGCGCCAAAGCAAGTTTTGGCGCTTTGGGAAATAGGTGTGCCCTTTGACACTGACGACGGTCGTTTAGTCTTGACAATTGAAGGCGCTCATTCCGTTGAGCGCATCGTCCACGCTTACGGCGATGCGACGGGGCGGGCAGTGATGGAGACTTTGCCAAAAGCCGTTGAGGAACGAGGTGTCAGGTTGTATGAGCGTGCGAGCGCTTTGAAGTTGATTGTCAACGATGGTGAATGCGTCGGCGCAATCGTCGTT
Organism: Armatimonadota bacterium; assembly: GCA_025060305.1. GTDB lineage: Bacteria > Armatimonadota > Fervidibacteria > Fervidibacterales > Fervidibacteraceae > Fervidibacter. The sequence continues at coordinate 3,495 of JANXCD010000138.1, forward strand.
CGTGATGGGAACTTGGAAGTTTGGCGTGCGAAAGTGACAGTTTTGGCGACAGGTGGGAGCGGTCAACTTTTTGCTGTCACAACCAACCCATACGGCGCTACTGGTGAAGGCATCGCTTTAGCCTTTGAAGTTGGCGCTGAAGTTGCCGACCTTGAGTTTGTCCAATTTCATCCAACTGCTTTGGCTGTCGGCGAAGTCCCACGACCTTTGATTTCCGAAGCGGTTCGTGGCGAAGGCGCAATTTTGAAAAATTCCATAGGCGAAAGGTTTATGCTTCGCTATCACCCTAAGGCTGAACTTGCACCGAGGGATGTGGTTGCGAGGGCGATTTTCACAGAGATGCAAGAGACGGGCATGCCTTATGTTTGGCTTGACATCTCCCATCGTGGTGAAGATTTTGTCAAGGAGCGTTTCCCAAACATTTATCAGGCTTGTTTGGAGCGAGGTTTCAATCTCGCTCGTGAGCCAATTCCTGTTGCTCCCGCTGCCCATTATCACATGGGTGGCATCAGGACGGATTTGTGGGGTCGGACTAATGTGCCGAGATTGTTCGCTATCGGCGAGTGCGCTTGCACCGGTCTTCATGGGGCTAACAGACTCGCAAGCAATTCATTGACGGAAGGTTTGGTTTTCGGTTACCGAACGGCTCAAGTGACTGACGAATGGTTGTCATCAAGTTTGCCTGTTTTGCCCAGCAATTTGACGATTTTGACGAAATGGCAACCTGACCATCAAGTTTTGCGTCAAGTTCAGCAAACGATGAGCGAATTCGTAGGAGTAGTCAGGTGGTCTGAAGGTTTGAAGAGAGCAATTTCTCGCTTGAGCGAACTTGGAAAGGGCGCTCGTGGAGTTTGCGCCTACTGGGTTACCACTGCTTGGCTCATCGCCCGTGCTGCTTTGGAGCGACTTGAAAGTCGTGGCGCTCATTTCCGCAAGGATTTTCCCGAAAGGGACGATGAACACTGGCAAGTCCATTTGGTCTGGAAGACAAAAAGCAAAGCAGTTTGGGAACAAGAACCAACTATGACTTGTCAGGAAGTTCGGCGATGTCAGCAAGGAGATAGAGTGTCATAACGGAAGGCTAAATGTTGTGAAAGTTAGACAGTTGGATTTAAGGGTAGATGAAATCCGACTACCTTAAGGCGAAAAACTTCAAAGTATTAGCACTCAACGCACAAAGCAAATTGTGTCATGATTTAGTTGCGGGACGAGAAGGGGCATGGCACTGCCATGCCCTTTTTGTTTGCATTGTCTTTGCGACCTGCGAACCTGAAAATTTGCTAAGGAGGGCGAGAAGATGGTCAAGGAAGAAACTACCGCCACAATTGAAGCGCCTGCAACTTCCGATTACCAAGCAGAACATATTGCTGTCCTGAAAGGTCTGGAAGGTGTCCGAAAGAGACCTGCCATGTATATCGGCGACACAAGCACCAAAGGTCTGCACCACTTGCTTGAAGAAGTCATTGACAACAGTGTTGACGAAGCGTTGGCTGGATACTGTCGCCGAATTGATGTGACGATACACGAAGATGGCTCTGCTTCTGTAGCCGACGACGGAAGGGGAATTCCCGTTGACAT
>JANXCD010000139.1 GCA_025060305.1 Armatimonadota bacterium
TGACCCTTCTTACATCGCTTTGAGAGTTTTGGAATGGAACGAGCAATTGCCACATCCTTTCGGCATTGAAGCAGTGAAACAAATTTTGTTGGGCGATGAATATGCTTTGGGGAGAGCAGGGAACGACGAACGAAGTCGGAAGGCAAGGCTAAGGCGAGCAAAAAAATGCCCTTGGTTTGGCGTGTTGAAAGGAGTTGAAAATGCCAGAAACAAGGTGAATCAAGTCTTAATGGCACTTCAACAAAGTGGCTACATTGAGTTAGTGGAGCGCCAGTTGGCGAATGGACGGAACTATCTTGTTGCTCGTTTGACGCAAAAAGGGCGGCAAGCAGTCCGTGCTGGCAAGTATCTTTGGCTTGGGGTTTGAAAATCAAAAGCATCGTCAAAACCGAACCCAAAACTTTTTAGCAGAATTTTTTCAGGAAGAGAGAAGCAACAACGAAGTTGCAAGGTCGCAAAGTTACTGTGTTCATTGAAGACCTTTACGGATGTTGACAAAAAACTTCTTCTCTGCAAACTTGTACTCAAAAACGCTCAAAGCACAACTCGCAACGCTAAAAGATGATTTGAAGGCAGGTGAAAAAAATGAATTGGCGACAAATTTTGATTTTGGCTGCGGTTTTGATTGCCTTTGTTTTTATTGCACGAAGTTGCCTTCAAAGGACTCAAGTTTTTGCCACTGAACCTTCAACGGTCATCCGAAACCCCGACAAGTTCAACAACCGCATCGTCAATTTGAAAGGGCAAGTCATCAGCGTCTTGAGCATAGGTGGAGCAGGATTCTACTTTTTGCAAGACGAAAAAGGTGCCGCCATCACCATCATGACCCAGACGGACGCTCCCGATGTGGGCGCAATCGTAACTGTCAAGGGTAAAGTCCACAAAGCCTTGCAGATTGGTGCCGCAAGCGTCATCGGAGTTGAAGAATGGGAACGAAGGCAAATCGGCTTTGAGGAAGTCAAAAAGCCAGTGCAAGTTTTGCAGGTTAAGAGAATTCGTGACGACTCAATGCGCTATAACGGGCAGCCTGTTTTGGTTCAAGGGAAAGTGGTTGATGGCGCTGACATCTTAGGTGCTGGCTACTATGTAGTGCAAGATGAAAGCGAAATTTTGACCGTCGTAACTGCCTCAGGCGCACCGAGGATTGGCGCCTTCGTTCAAGTTTTCGGAGTTTACAATCGTATCGCCAACTTGCAAGGTCAAACGATTGATTGCTTGGTTGAGATAGATAGACAAACGAAGTGAAAAGGAACTGGGAGGAAAAGGATTTGACTTTCATCGTAGGGACAAGCGAAGCCTGTCTGAAAAAAACAGTAGATTTCATCTGTCTATTCACTATTGCGCGATTCCTAAACATTCGTCGCTCGCAAAAGGCGATGCTACAATGGTTCTGAAATGCTGTCGTCCACAAAGGGCGACATTACAATGATTTTTGTAACATCGGGCTTATCCCTGATGGTGGAGTTTGTCGTTCAATCATTAACATGGCACTTCACTTCTTTTCGTGCCATGCTACAACCTTTTGTGGAGGTGGTTAGAGATGGTTGTTTTGCCGTTTCGCCAAATTCACCTTGACTTTCACACTTCGCCAATTATTACCGATGTCGCTGCAGATTTTGACCCCGACGAGTTTGCCCGAACGCTCAGAGATGCCTTCGTCAACTCCGTCACCGTTTTCGCTAAATGCCATCACGGCATGAGTTACTACGACACGAAAGTAGGTGTCAAGCATCCAGCATTAAAGCGAGATTTGCTCGGCGAGATGGTTGAAGCCTGTCACCGTCACGGCATTCGCGTCCCAGTTTACATCAGCGTCGTTTGGGACAATTGGGCTGCCGAACATCACCCCGAATGGCGACAGGTCAACCGTGAAGGGAAGTTTGTTGGCGCTGAACCGTTCCAAGCGGGTTGGAAATGGCTTTGCCTCAATACCGAATACTCCGACTATGTTGAGGCTCAAACAGAAGAAATTGTCAAGAACTATGAAGTTGATGGCGTGTTCTTTGACATCGTGATGCAGTGGGAGTGCTATTGCGAGAAGTGTCGGCGCGATATGTTGGCTCAAGGTTTCAACCCTGAAAACTCCGAACAAGCCCGCAAATTCGCCCAACAAGTTTGTGAGCGGTTTATGGCTCGTGTTAACGAAATTGTCAGGCGTTATCGCTCGAAGGCAAGCATTTACCATAACAGCCGATTGAGAGTCGGAGTGAGCAAAGAAGCACAATTTTACACACACCAAGAAATTGAATCACTCCCAACTGGTGGTTGGGGCTATTTACACCTTCCCTTTTTCGCTCGGTATGTGCGGACGATATGGAAGGAGTTTTTGGGGATGACTGCCCGCTTTCATCGCGCTTGGGCGGATTTCGGGACACTCAAGACTGAAACAGCGCTCGCTTACGAGTGCTTTCACGCCCTTGCTTTAGGTGGCAAGTGCTCAATCGGCGACCAACTTCACCCTCGCGGCAAACTTGACAAAGCCGTTTACGAACTTATCGGCAAGGTTTACAAGCGCGTTGCTGAACTTGAGGAGTGGTGCGAAGGTGTTGAAGGCGTTGCTGAAGTTGCCATCTTGACGAACGCCGACATGGAAGATGGTCGCTTGGTAGAAAGCGACGAAGGGGCAACTCGGATGTTGATGGAAACTCACTGGCAATTTGATGTCGTTGACCGCAACGGCGATTTCAACCGATACCGAGCAATCATTGTGCCCGACCGATTTGTGCCTGACCCTCAAACTGTCCGCAAAATCAGAACCTACCTTCAAAAAGGAGGCAAGTTGATTTTGAGCCATCGCGCTTTCGTTGACACTCAAGGTAACTTTGCTTTGGCGGATGTCGCCGGTTTCAATTTGCGTGGTGAATCAACTTGGGATTGCGAGTACTTAATTGTCGGTAAAGCGCTAGCTGATGGGATTCCCGACATGCCCCATGTCGTCAACGCTTCAAGCATGTTAGTTAAAAGCGAAAACGCAAAAGCGTTAGCAACCATCGGTGAACCTTACTTCAACCGAACATGGAAGCATTTCACCTCGCATCGCCATTCACCGATAGCGAAAGCGACGCGCCGACCCTCAATTGTTCAAAGCAGTGACGGACGCATCGTTTACTTTGCCCATCCACTCTTTCGCCTTTACGCTCAACACGGCTATCTCGTTTACCGACAATTTATCGTCAATGCTTTGCGAATGCTCGTGCCCGACAGGTTGATTGAAACCGATGCACCGAGTTTCGTCCATGTGACGATGACGAAACAAAACAACCGAAACCGAAAAGCAAGGTGGATGGTTCACCTGCTCGCTTACACTCCAATGCGCCGAACCCAAACTATTGACATTGTTGAAGAGCCGATCAAGTTAAGGGATGTGATTTTGCAAATTCGCACAGGTAAGCAACCACAACGAATTTACCTTGCACCGCAGCAAGCTGATTTGCCGTTTGAATTCGCTGACGGGGTAACGAATTTGGCTGTGCCCGAAGTGAATGGCTACCAAATTATCGTCGTAGAGTTGTGAGGTCAATATTTCAAACCCTGCCAATCAGAAATCTTCGCCAAAATAAATTCCATGCTCATTTGTCTCGTCATCGGTCACTGGCAAAGCCAATATCATGAAATTCAAACTATAGTTTTGCATAGCCCTTTTTCGCCAGTCAAATCGGGCAATTTCTAAAAGGCAAGGGTTGCAAAAAGGATGTAACTTCGCCCTTTATGGGCAGCGAATGTTGAAAGAATTGCCGTTGGGGACAAGCCCCGACCCTACCAAGGCATTTTGAAGGGTTTTAGCAACCTTGCAGGATGGAATAACGCACTGAAAATTCAAAATTTGACCTCATTTCCCAAGTATGTGCAAAACTAAAGTAAAATCTTTGTGACAATTGGTTTGGGCATGGAAATTGACCTTCTTTTGTTTGGAGATTGCTTCAGTAATTTGACCAACTTCCATGCCCCTTGTAAACTAGCACCTTCGGTTAGTAATCTGGCAGAGGTGAGGCAGATGCCGTTGAAATACGCACCGACTTTGGTCATTGGCGTAGATGACGGATGCGAGATGCCTGAACTTATGAAGCGAGTTTGGTTTTGGCTCAACGAGATGCAACCTCAAGTTTTGCCCATCGTTCGTCTGGTGGTTGCCGATGAGAAGCATTTGGAAGACATAACCGGCAACCTCATCGGAGTGGAAATTGCCGACGGTCTAAACCGCTTGCTGGATGGAATCTCTGAAGTGGGAAATTTGCAAAAAGTTCGTGACGCAGGTTTTGAACTGACACCAAATTTACTTGTCCGACGAATCCTTGTTGCCGTTGACAGCCAAACGGATTGGCAGCGGACAAAAGCCGTTTTGGACACGCTCGTTCAAATTCTGCAACGGAGGGGCGAAGCGGCGGTCAACTTGTTGGTCGCTGTGCTTACTCAAAGCGAAGACGCTCAACCGCCAAAGGGTTTAGATGAGTTGAAAATTTGGCTCACCCAAAACGCTCAAAACATCAGCACTGTCCAATTGCTTGTCCTTGACAGATACAGAAGCGATGGCTCAAACATTGCTCCAAAGAAATTGCCACGGGTTCTAACTTTCCTTTTGCTCGTTGCTTTGACCCCATATGAGTCAGACGAACATTGGCTTTTTAGCAGAACATTCGGCGAGTTAAAGGTTCGGACGGCGGGTTTAGGAATCATTTATGTGCCTTTGCCCAACATAGCCGAAGCCGACGCAAAATGGCTTTGCTATCAACTTTCACCACAAGCGTTGAGGGAGCAGGTGGATGAAGGTTTCTTGTATCAGCGTTGGCAAGAGATGCAAGATGCGTTGGATGAAGCGAAGTTGTGGCAAAGTATTTTCCGAAACCTAAGCGATTACGGCATCGGTGCAGAAGTAAGCGATGGCAGTTTCGTCATTAACATGCCAGAAGGCTTGGTCAGGTTGGATTTAAGCGCTGTCCCTTGGGATAAATGGTCGGA
>JANXCD010000013.1 GCA_025060305.1 Armatimonadota bacterium
CCACTCACGGCGCTTCTCTTCTGTTTCTTCTACTTCAGCCAAAGTTTTGGCTATCCGCTCCCACATTTCTTCTGGCGTAAATTCAATTGGAGTCCCATCAAGGTCTTGGAGCGCATATTTTTCAAAGAAGACACGAGCCCTTAGTTCGTCGCCTTCAAACCATTCAAGCGTTTCCTTCGGAAGTTCTTTCAGCCCTGCCATCTTTGTCCACCTCCATCAAGAGTTTTAATTAGTTTAGGGTGCCACCAAGACCGTTTTGACAAAAAGCAAACTAAACTACAACATATTGTGGTTTGATTCGTTAAAAACCTCAACATGTCGTAGCGACGCAATTATAGTCACGAAAGACTTTTCTGTCAATATCCTGAAAGGGCGAATTTAGGCGAAAATAAAGCCAATTCCCTCAATTCGGTAGAATTTAAGCAATTAAAGGTAAGGTCAGATGAAATCTGACTGATTTGTTGAATTTTTGCGATGGTTTTTGGGGCAAACTGTCGTCAAAGATGGCTGCTATGAGCCATCCTTTCAGACTGAAAACAGACACTGTTAAGTTTTTCATTACTTTCGCTTGCGCCTTTTCTTTTCAACCTCTTCTGTTTCAGTGGCTTCACGGCTCTCTGCTAATATCGCCCACCATTCTTCACCAACGAATTGCTTCAGCGAAGATTCTGGCACACGATAAAGTCTTGTTCCAGCAGGATGGAAGGCTTTGAGTTTGCCTTCGTTAATCCAGCGCCTAACTGTCAAAGGAGAGACACGCAATATTTGAGCAATTTCCGTCAAACGATAGAACTTCTCCATTTTGCTCACCTCGCATTAATTTTGAGAATGATTGTTACACTAAACTCTTCAATTTTTCTTACAGCAATTATCAAACGAACTCTTGTAACCTAAGTTGATTTTTGCTTAATCCAACAAAACGAGGTTAAATGCGTAACTTTTTTGACTTGCTCAGTATTTCAAAAATCACTTTAGCGATTTTTTGCTTAAAGTCAAGAGATCGTTTTCGCCTTGATTAAAAATCAATTTGCTTTGAAAAATTTGAAGGCTCATATTCTTCTAACGCAAAATTTTTTGCCATGCCATCATTTTGTTTTGGAGGTGGTAGCGATGAAGTTGCATGAATATCAAGCAAAGGATTTGTTTGCAAGGTATGGAATTCCTGTTCCGAAAGGTGAAGTTGCTTCAACTCCTTCGGAAGCAAAAGGAGTTGCAGAGCGCTTGGGCAAGTCTGTCGCAATCAAGGCTCAAGTCCTTGTCGGAGGTAGAGGCAAAGCAGGTGGAATCAAAGTTGCTCAAAGCCCAGAGGAAGTGGAAAAACTTGCAAGTCAAATTTTGGGCATGAGAATTAAAGGTCTAACCGTTGAGAAAGTTCTCGTTGAAGAGGCTTTGGAGATCGCAGCCGAATATTACCTCGGCATCATCGTTGACAGAAGCAAGAAGCAAAACTTGGTGATGGTTTCAGCAATGGGAGGCATTGACATTGAAGAAGTGGCAGAAACTCATCCTGAAGCCATAGCGAAAGCCTACATTGACCCATTCTTAGGCTTGCTTGATTATCAAATTCGTCAACTCCACAAACAGGCTAAACTTGAACCTGCGACTTTGCGCTCTTTCATGGCGATGGCTAAAGCCCTTTACAAACTTTACATTGATTGCGATTCCAACTTGGCAGAAATCAACCCTTTGGTTTTGACTAAAGAAGGAAATTTAATTGCTGCCGATGCCAAGTTGCTTATTGACGATAACGGTTTGTATCGGCAGAAGGAAATTGCTTCATGGAGTGAAGAAGTTGAAGAAGACCCCTTTGAAGCGGAGGCGAGAGAAAAAGGGTTGGCTTATGTCAGATTGAAGGGCGAAGTTGGCATAATCGGCAACGGCGCTGGACTAACAATGACTACCCTTGACATCGTTCAAAGGGCTGGTGTCGCTCCCGCAAATTTCCTTGACATAGGCGGAGGCGCAAGGGCAGACATCGTTCGTGAAGGTTTGAAGTTGATTTTAAGTGACCCACAAGTTAAAGGCGTGCTGATAAACATCTTCGGTGGCATCACAAGATGCGACGAAGTGGCGAAAGGAATTTTGCAAGCCCTTGAAGGAGTAGAACTGAAAGTGCCAATTGTCGTTAGGTTAACAGGGACGAAAGAAGAAGAAGGTCGCAAGTTGCTTGAAGGGACAGCATTAATCCCAGCAGCAACAATGCAAGAGGCAGCAGAAAAAATTGCCAAGTTGGTGAAAGTTAAATGATGGCATTGAGAAGTTGAAATTTCTGCCGAGTTTTCATTGTTCATCGCTCATCATTTGGCGCTGTAGTTCGTCCCAAGCCTTGCGAGCCTCACGAGTTGCACGACCAAGCCATCTTGCAATTTCTGGCAATTTTTGTGGACCGAAAAGCAAAAGTGCAATTAAGAAAATGACCAAAATTTCGCCTGTCCCAACTCCAAACATTGTCTTTCACCTTGCTCTAAATTGCTCTAAGTTTTATCCGTGAAAAAATTTTGTTTCACATTGGACAAAGGTGCAACTTAGGTGAAGTTGAGATGGAAAGGCTGCTCAAAAGGAAACGGGAAGCAATAGCACAAATGTTCAGTGCCATAGCACCAAGATACGATTTGCTCAACAGGTTACTAAGTGGCTTTCAAGATATTCGTTGGCGCAAATTTGCTGTTGATTGGCTTTCGCCTTCCGCTCGGCTGATAGTTGACATCGGGACTGGAACTGGAGATTTCGCCTTTGCAGCGATAAAGCGTTGCAGTGAAGCGAAAATCATCGGATTTGACATTTCCCAACCGATGCTTGCTCTTGCGAGAAGTAAAGCAAAGTCAAAAAAAGTTTCCGACCGATATAAGTTGATTTGTGCTGATGGGTTAAATTTGCCTATAAATGACGAAGTTGCTGATGCGGTGCTTTGTGCTTTTGTTGTTCGCAATTTTGAAAGTTTGTCGGAAGGCATAAAGGAAATGTTTCGCATACTCAAGCCAACAGGTGTGGCACTTATCCTTGAATTTTGTCAACCACCAATTGAATGGTGGTTGACACCTATCGGTCTATTCGTCCGCTACGCTGTTCCCTTAATTGGCGCTTTTCTGAGCAACACTACTGCTTACGCCTATCTCACTGCATCCATTCAAAATTTTTTGCCAGCGGATGCGATTGCCGACAAGATGTCTGCTGTCGGATTCAAAAAAGTAACATGGTTGCCCTTAACTTTTGGGGTGGCAACTTTGTTTCGAGCAGTGAAGTGAAAGTAGTAAGAGCGACAAATCATCCCAAAGAATTAGCGCTCACGGATAACTCTAACTTTATCGGCTCTTGGTCCTTTAGGCGAGTCAACAACATCAAACTCAACCCTTTGCCCTTGTCTTAAAGTTCGGAAACCTTCGCCTTCAATGGCGCTGTAATGGACGAAAATGTCCGAACCATCGTCACGAGAAATGAAGCCGTAACCTTTGGACTCGTTGAACCACTTGACAGTGCCTTTGAACTTAGGCATTGCGACCGAACCTCCTTCGGCAGGTTTTTTCCTTTTCGCATCGGTGCGGACTGCGTTCCCTGCCTCCGGAAGTCCGGTGTGGCAGCGGAACAATTCCGACCGTTGCGTCGCTGCCATTGTAACACGAAAGCAAGAAAAATGCAATGCTGCAAAATTTGTCGTTGCATCAAGAGTTTGCGCTATAGTCACTAAAAGCGAACGCTTACAATTCGCCACCAACTATCCGTCTATAGGCTTCAAGGTAGCGTTCCCTTGTTTTCGCAACGACATCAATTGGCAGTTCAGGTGCTGGCGGTTCTTTGTTCCAGTTGAGGCTTTCAAGGTAGTCACGAACGAACTGCTTGTCAAAGTTTTCCTGCGACTTGCCAGGTTCGTAGGTCGTAGCGTCCCAAAAGCGGGAACTGTCTGGTGTTAAAACTTCGTCAATCAAAATCAAATCATCCTCTTCGGTCACACCAAACTCAAACTTTGTGTCCGCCAGAATAATGCCTTTTTGTTCGGTGTGGCTTGATGCAAAGAGGTAGATTTGAATGCTCAAATCCCTAAGCCTTTCTGCTAACTCTTTGCCTACCAAATCAACAACTCGCTCAAAAGAGATGTTTTCATCGTGACCGACTTGAGCCTTTGTTGCAGGTGTGAAAAGAGGCTCAGGCAATTTTTCCGCTAATTTCATTCCCTTTGGCAATTTAATTCCGCAAACTTCACCTGTCTTTTGGTAATCTTTCCAAGCCGAGCCGTAAAGGTAGCCACGAACAACGCATTCAATGGGGACAACTTTAGCCTTGCGAACCAACATAAATCGGTCACAAAGCAAATCAGTGTAAGGTTTAAGAGATTCAGGCAAACCTTCAACCTTCCATGTGAGTAAGTGATTGGGAACGATGTGTTTTGTCCTCTCAAACCAAAAGACTGACATTCGGTTCAAAATGCGACCTTTGTCTGGTATCGGTGTGGGCAAAACAACATCAAAAGCGCTTATGCGGTCAGTAGCGACAATTAGCAATTGTCCATCAACTGTGTATATATCCCGAACTTTGCCCCTTTTGACAAACCTAACCCCTTCGCCTTGCAAGTTAGTTTCACGAACAACCATTGCCATCACCCGCAATCGGAGTTTAACGCAGCAAACAGGTTTCTAACTCGCATTAGGCGTTATGACTTTGCTAAGCGAATTCGTGTTACTGCACTGACTTGACAATTTGAAGGGTCACATAAGACTTACTTTGAGATGCAGTGTTCAAGTTCGGCGTTATATTCATGCCTTCAACTTGCGCCGTCATTACAATCCGAATTGGTGAAGGTGAACGAATTGGTGAGCGAGGAATGGGCAAATTCACTGTTGCTGTCTCTTGGGGTGCTAATTCTGGAAGTCGGGTCGTTGAGATTGGTGAGTATTCATAGATAGCGCTGCGCCAAGGTTCGTAATTTGCCACTTGTCTGACGCTTACAAGCCGACACTCACCTTCCTTCAATGCGAAAGGCAATCGGTTCGTGACAGTTACTTGCAAAGTGTTCCCTCGCCGTTTAACTTGGACATCAACTTTGCCACGCAAAGTGATCGGCTTTGCAAAGTAGAAAAGCCGAAAACTCAAGTTGGGAACACGCAAAACCGTTGAAACTGTTTCGCCATCCTGAGTTTCAAGCGTCATACTGCCCATGAAATCACCGAATTCACGAACCTGAGTGAACACACCTTCCGCATTTCCAAAATCCAAAAGGTAATTGCCTGCACGCTGAATGAACAAAGTTGAGCCAGCAAGCAAGTAAGCATCTTGTTCGCCAGCAGCAGTGACGATCAAGCCACGAGTTAAGTTTTGAGTTCCAAGATGATGCAGCCCTAAAGTTGCTTGACCGACGATGAGAACAAAAGCGATGGCGAAAGCGGGAGCGATGAACCAATGCCAATCAAGTGCTCGCCTTCGGCGCAAGAAAGCGTAACTGATTGGAACAATCAGAGCGAAATAAATGAGCAGCGTCACCGCAAGGTTCGCAACGCTTGGAAGTTCAAGCCGAAACGGCAAAGTCGGAGGTTGTGGTGCCCTTGATGACGAGTAAGGAACAGCATAGGGCGGATAGTATTGCTGCCACCCTTGCCATTCGCCCAACGGATATATCCAAGTTGACCAAAGTTGAGCAACAGTTGCATTTGTCAATGGTGCTACCGATTTGCGCCACAAATAAGGCAAGCCCTGCCAAGCACGGAAAGGTTTATCCCAAAGGTTGAAGGCGATAAAAAGGACGGCACCGTAACCGTAAGGGCGAACGGTTACAAGTGGCAACTTGTTTGTTCCCGCCAAAATTTGAGCATCTGGAGTAAGTGAGCCTGTGGTGATGAATGCAGGTTCGCTTGGCGGCTGGATTTGAAGCCACCTTGCAAGTTCATCCCAATCTGAATGCTTGAAAGTTCGCCAATTTTGGATTGGCAACATTGAAGCAAGGAAAACATGGCGCAAGTAAATTGCTGCAGAACCGCCCGACACGACTAAAACGCCACCCATCATGACCCAACGGCGAATTGCTCGCCATTGAGCCATTGTCAATCTTTCAGCCCCTGTTCCCAGCACGATTGCGCTAACTCCTGTCAATGCACCAGCCTTATCAGGCAAATCCTCTGGACGGCAATAAGCCCAGACCCATTCCATCGGCATGGGTGAACCGGGACGCCAAACAGGTGCGCCTCTGGGCGAGGTTGAAGGTTTTGAATTTAGGTGTTTCAACCATTCAAGACCGCCGATTTCATCACCAACTCCAACAACAAGCCGAACATTATCGTTTGCGGAAACGGAAATCGTTTGCTCAGGCATTCCACGAACTCCTTCAAGCCTAACCGAAACGCTCATGGTGTTGGGCATCACGAAAGGCAAAGCAGTGATTTCCTTTCGGCTTCCTGTCGGAAGTGAAATTGGGAACAAGTGAAGCCGTTCGGCACGAATCCGAGAAGGCGAAACAACAAGCGTTGCATCAATTGACGGACCTTCATTCTGGATAATGATTTTCAGCGGCAAACAACCATATGATGGGACAGTCGTTCCAAATGGTGGACGGACCTCAATTTTCAACGGCAACCTTTGAGCGACTGACACTGTGGTGACAGTTATAAGCGCAAAAATAAGCGTCGGAAAGCGCATAGCCACGCACCTTCCTTTTTCGCCAAGTGCCACTCGTTTGACAAAATTTTGCCATTCATCGTTCCAAGATGGCAAACTTGTGGCGGAGGTGAAGGCAATGGCAGGAGTTGCCCAAAAGGTCATAACTTGGGATGAATACTTGCAAGGAGAGCCGAAGGATTTGGAGTTTTACGAGATTGAGGACGGCGAGGTGATTGTTGTGGGCGCACCGAGTTTTGAGCATCAGTGGGTTCTCAAAGTCTTAACAAGGCTTTTAGATGACTTTGTAACTTCAAACCAATTGGGAGTGGTGCTTCAGGCTCCTGCAGATGTTGTCATTCAAAGAGACCCAGTTCGCACTCGTCAGCCTGACTTGTTCTTTTTGAGCAAGGAACGAGGCGGAACACCTGAACAAATTCGCAAACTCAAGCGGTTGGAAATTCCGCCCGACATAGCCGTTGAAATCGTCTCGCCGTCGGAAGAGGAAGAAACCGAAAGGTTGGAGAGGAAACTTAACGACTATCATCGCATCGGCGTTTCAGAGGTTTGGCTTGTTCATCTTGAGGAGCGAGGGATAGAGGTTTTGGTTCGCTATGAAGAGGGTTGGCGATGGCAAGGTTTGTTTTTCAGGAAAGACAAGGTTCGTTCAACTGTTTTGGGCGAATTGCCTTTCGTTGTCGGGCAAGTTTTTAAGTGAAGATAGTAGTTAGGCAATTGAATGGCAGATGAAATTTGCCTGAAAAATTCTCTCAGGCATTGCCTTTAACTTTGGTCTCGCCTTCTCCAAAAAAACTCAAGCAAATCATCGGATTTTGGCAAATTTCTCGGCAATTCATAGTAGGGATAAACATCAAATCTTAGAAGTGAGATTGAATTGACTTTCACTCATCAAGTAGGCGCTCAAGCCCGATAGCCCTTGAGGCTTTAAGCAAAACCAAATCCCCTTGACTTAGGAAGTTTCTCCATTGTTCTTTTGCTTCATCCATGTTGGCAAACTTAACTATTCGTTCTGATGGCATTCCAGAATTTTGAGCGCCTTCGGCAATGCCTAAGGCATTTTCGCCAATCACAATTAGAAAGTCAACTGTTTCTGCAACGACTTGTCCAACTTCTTTATGACCTTGTTCATGAAATTCGCCCAATTCAAGCATCTCGCCCAAAACGGCTACTTTCCTTTCTGCTGGCAATGCTTTTATCGTTCTAAGAGCAGCCTTGACTGAATCTGGATTTGCATTGTAAGCGTCGTTAATGACCCAACAATTTGGTGGGCTAAGCCATAGCCTTTGAAGACGCATTTTTGGCGGCTGAAATTTTTTGAGGGCTTCCACTGCCTTGTCCCAATCAATCCCCAAAACCATTGCAACCGAAAGCGCTATCAAAGAGTTGAGAGCATTGTGTTCACCCCAAACAGGCAAATTGAACTTGACAGTCTGTTTGTTATTCGTTGCTGTAATTGTTGTCCCTTCCCAATCAACTTGACAACTTATTGCTCTCACATTCGCTTTTGATGAGAACCCGAATGAGATGACTTCGCCTTTTGCCTTTGCCTTTAGGAAATTGAAGAAATCGTCGTCGGCAGGTAGGATAGCCACTTCAGCGAAATCTTTTTGCCAGCAACTTTCGCTTAACCCCCAATCGCCTAAAATTTCTGCCTTGGCTTCAGCAATGGCTTGTCGTGAGCCGAGCAAACCAATGTGTGCAGTTCCAATGTTTGTTATTGCAGCAATTTGAGGCGGTGCAATTTTGCAAAGGTATCGGATGTCACCTTTCTTGCGCATAGCATATTCAAGCACTAAAGCCTGATGTTCAAAATTAGCCTGCAAGACTGTCAATGGGACGCCAATTTCGTTGTTGAAACTTTCAGGCGAAACCACAACAGGCATCTCAGCCTCTAATACACTTGCAACCATTCCCTTCGTCGTTGTTTTACCACTGCTTCCAGTAACAGCAATTACGAGCGGATAGTTGAAATTTTCGGCTTTTTTGAGTTCTTGACGCAGATGACAAAGATATTTTGCAGCGAATTTACCAAGTGCCAATAAAGTGTCCGCCACGAGAATTTGAGGAATGGAAATTGATGACAACCTTGACACAATGGCTGCAACTGAACCTTTCTGAATGGCATCGTTAATAAAATCGTGCCCATCAAATCTTTCGCCTTTCAAAGCCAAAAATAAATCGCCACGACTAACTTTTCTGCTGTCAGTCGTAACGCCCATTATCCTTTCGTCACCTGAAGAGTTCAGCAACTTCCCTTCAACCCAATCTGCAATTACTTTCAAAGGTAAAGGCACCATCGCTATCACCTGAACTTCATTGTAGCCCAAAGCAGTCAATTTAGAGTGAACTTTTAACGACACAGAACTTATACAATTCGCTATTTTTTCGCAGGGACAAATAGTCTGTCCAAAAATATTCACATGCTGTTGGGTTTTATCGTGACATGAGGGCAATTTGGTTTGTGGCGGGAATATTACAGCCAGACGCTTCCTTCGGTTTTATCGTGACATGAAGGCAATTTGGGTTGAAATGGTTTTGAGCGATTCTTCGGTAGGCTCGGGGACATGGACAACGCTGATGAAGCCTTCATATTCAACCTCACGGAGCAACTCAAGGAAAGGAAGCCAAGTTAGCGAACATGATAGGTCAGTGACGATAAGTTGGACATGAAATGCAAAGGCAACGACCCTAATTAAATCCTGCCAAAATTCATCCTTAGGTAAAATCGTTGCTTTGATGCATAAGCAAACCCCTAAGTATGGCGAGGCGATTTCATCAAGCAAATTGCAAAGTTCAACAGATGCTCTAGGTTTTTGAGGCAACGACAAACCCAAAGGGATGGAGATTTGTTCGGAAAATTGAGCCAAATATTTGATTTCATTAGCAAAAGGTGTCCAATCATCAGCCCCCAAAAGGCAAATCTTTTTCGTCCTCAATTCTTTTGCGAAAGCCATAACTGGCTCAACTTTAGCAATCAAATTATCAGGAACAGTGACTTGGCAACTTATGGCTGCCAAAGTTAGTTCTTGTTCGGCAAGCCTTTGGTTAAGTATGTTAGCGTAGTTGATGCGCAACGAAGGCAAATGTTCGGCAGCAAATTCTACACCATCAAATCCTAAAATGGACACCATTGACAAGAAAGTGTTGATTGAGATAGTGCCTTGAGCAAATTCCTCTCCAAAACATTGAGTGCCACATGCCCATCTCATCTTCTCCTGACACCTCTTTACCTTCTTAGGGTGTCATGGTGTGATTTGAGTTTGCCACATTTTGTTCAAAAGCGAAGGAGATGTGTTAACCTTTAAATGCGGTTTGGGAGCGGTTGAGGGCTGGTGCCCTCCCAGGACTTCAAATCCTGAGCACCGCCCAAAAGGCGGTGGGTGGGTTCGATTCCCATCCGCTCCCGCTCTGTCTTTATTGGAATTGTTTGAGACTCCAAAATCAAAAGGCAAATAAATTGTCAAGGTTGATAAAATGGTCAGTATCAAAAGTCTTGCGCAGTCGCAAAAATGAGATTGAGAGCAACACTTTCGGAAGATTTTGGAAACGCTATAGGTCTACTTCCTATTGCAATGATAGGAAAGTCATGACGCTAAGGCTGAACCTTGTAAAGCGCTTATCATTGCGGAATCAATCTAATGCGTTGTAGGTTCATGACAGCGTAACCTTCCATTTTTTGTGGGCGAACGGACAATGTGTAGCGACCAGATTGGAGGATGATTGTGCCTAAAGTTTTAGACACGAAATTCGTCCATGAACCTGTCTCTTCAACTATGCCAGTCAATTTCTGTCCTGCAACTTCCACGACGAATTTAGTGCCTCCAGTGCTTTTGTCACAAGCATAGGAAATTTCAACTTGGAAGTTTCCGCCTCTCTCAATCACAAACTCCCAAGAAACCCAGTCATTTGGGTCAGTCCAATAGCCGATGTTGTCTTTACCGCCACCAAATTCGTAACGAGCGGTTTTGCCATGAATAGTGGCAAAGCGAGCGTGTAATTCAACGCTACCGTCCTGTGCTTGATACAAAGCGTTATCAACTTCAGGTTTACCTTCAAGTTCCAAAAGGATTACAGTGTTGTAAGGGTCAGGGACGATTGCAGGTAGATTAAGGTCAAGTTTCAAATCTTCCTGCTTAAATTCAACAGGGGTTCCGTCTTTCATGATGTATGCCTTAAGCACCTTCGTTTTCAAACCATGCAGTTGAATTGGTGCTGCAGGATAATCAAACAAGTGCACAAAAAGCCTGTTACCCTTGACAGTGCAGCCACCGATTGGATGCTGGTGAGTGAGGAAAGGTGATGGCTCAGCGCCATAAATAGCGTCGCCATGTTGGCGTAACCAAGCGCCCATTTGCTTTAGCCGTGAAATTTGCTCTTGTGGGATTTTGCCATTTGCCATCGGACCGACATTGAGCAGGAAATTACCTCCCTTGCTTACAATGTCAACGAGCGTTTGAATTAATTGCCGAACCGACTTGTAGTTGAAGTCATCTTTTCGGTAGCCCCAAGTGTCGTTCATCGTCATGCAAGTTTCCCAAAGCCTTATGCCTTCAGGCGTGCGAGTTGCTGCTGCTGGGACATACTGCTCAGGAGTGTCATAATCCGCTGGCAAACCCGTTCGGTTGTTAATGACAGCGTTGGGCAAGATACTCCAAATCATCTTGAGCAATTCTTCTGCTCGCCACTCCTGTGGTGGATGTTCCCAACCTCCATCAAACCAAATTCCGTCAGGACGATACTTTTCGCATAACTCTCGGACTTGCCCAAACATATATTCAAGGTAGCGGTTGAAATCTCGTTGGTGACCTTGTGGGTCTTCAACCCATTTCGGTCGTGGAACATAATGAGGATGATGCCAGTCAAGAAGCGAGTAGTAAAACTGAATGCGAACATCGTGACGACGACATGCTTCAACC
The DNA here is from genome assembly GCA_025060305.1 of Armatimonadota bacterium. Taxonomy (GTDB): domain Bacteria; phylum Armatimonadota; class Fervidibacteria; order Fervidibacterales; family Fervidibacteraceae; genus Fervidibacter. The sequence continues at coordinate 11,517 of JANXCD010000013.1, forward strand.
AACTCGCCTATGATGTCCCTTTTGAAAGGTGTGCTCATGATGTCGTAATCTGTCAAGGCGCTGTCAAAAAGGCAAAAACCATCATGATGCTTAGTCGTGATTGTGATGTAGCGCATTCCTGCTTCCTTCGCCAATTGAACCCACTCATCGGCATTGAACTCAACAGGGTTAAATTCCTGCACCAGTGGCTCATACTCGCTGATGGGAATTTGAGCGTTGTGCATTATCCATTCGCCAACACCAGGGATTTGTTTGCCTTTCCATTCACCCGCAGGAATAGCATAAAGCCCCCAGTGAATGAACATGCCGAACTTCGCTTCGCGCCACCAAGCGAGCCTATCTGTTTGACCTTGCTGAGCAGCAGTCACACCTGCTAACAGAAACCACCACATCTAAGTTCACCTCCAAAGATTAAATTCAAAGCCCAAGCAAACTTTAACGCAAGATCTTCGGCAGCCAAAGATTTGTTCGCTCTTTGCTTATTTTATTGCATTCTTTACTGCAAATGTTGTCGTCAATATTTTAGGAATTACGAAGTTGGACTTAGCAACAATTCGGAGTTCAGGACTAAAGGTCTCCAAAGAAATTACTTTCAGGTAACGGAAGAGAGTCGGATAATCCTTTGCTTTTTCTAAGTTGAGCATATTTTCTTTCCCCTTTCACTTGCGTTTAGACAGGGTTAAAAATGACAGAAGCGTTAAAGATTGAAAAACAGTAACGCAAAAAGTTTAATGTTTTCATGTGACAAAATTTTGCCAATGGTGATGGGGTAATGGAAAGTGACAGTCAATGGACAGATTTAGCGGTCACAGAGCAGTGGAAACATTGGCAACGAAATTTTTGGCTTGGTGTTATCAATGGTATTCTTTTTAAAGTCGGCATAACTTTTTCTCACCCATCAACGGTTTTGGCGGTTTTTTTAACGAAACTGACAGGAAGCGAGTTTTATGCTGGTGTCCTGATGGCTGTTGCTGGTTTTGGTTGGTTTTTGGTTCCGATATTCTTTACTGGTTGGGTTGAATCGCTCCCACGGAAATTGCCCCTTTACACCCACATGAGTTTTGGTCGTGCCTTAGGTTGGCTTTGGATGATTGCTGTTGTGGTTTATGTTGCGCCCAAATTTCCAACTTATGCTGCCATTTTGTTTCTATTGGGTTATGTTATCTACACTGCTACTGGAGGGATTTCGGCTTTAGCTTTTATGGACATTTTTGCTCGCACTGTTCCTTTCAGGCGAAGGGGTGCTTTTTGGGGATTAAGGATGTTTTGGGGCAGTGTGTTAAGCATAGGTGTTGGTGTTATAGTTCATCAAGTTCTTGAAGGCGATTGGGGTTTTGATTTCCCACAAAATTATGCTTTGCTTTTGTTCTTCGCTTTCATAACTTATGTTTTTGCTTGGCTTTCTTTTTTCCTAATTCATGAGCCACCACCTATTTGGACGCCTCCAATTCGGTCTTGGAAGGAGCAGTGGCAAATGATGGTTGAACTTTGGAGACAAAGGTCTGACTTGCGCCGACTTGTTAAAGTCAAGTTGCTATTAGGCATTAGTCTTATTGCTGCTCCCTTTTACAGCACCTATGCAGTTGTCAAATTAGGGGCTAAGCCTTCTTTGCTTGGTTCTTTCATCATTGCTGAAACTATCGGTAGTCTACTTGCTAACATCCTTTGGAGCATCCTCTCCGACCGAAAGAGCAACCTTTTCGTCCTGAAATGTTCAATTTTAACGGCGATCTTACCTTCAGGTTGGGTTCTTTTTTTGACTCTTTTGCATTACACCTTTGACCTTCAAATTTTGTATTTGTTCCCTATCACTTATTTTTTCTTGGCTTTTGCTGAGACAGGCGTTGCTATTTCGTTCACTAACTATGTCATTGAACTTTCTGATGAGGCTCACAGACCAACTTATTGGGCTTTAAGCAACTTTGCGGAAAGTGGGATGACAATGCTTCCTATTTTGGGTGGAATCCTTTTGCATTATGTGTCGCACAGCGTTTTATTTTCCATTGCTTTTTTGGGTGTGCTCTTGGCAATTATTGGAAGCCGAGGTCTGACTCCTGCTTTCAAAACAGTAACCCAAACATCCAAGAAACCTGAAAAACCTGAGCAAATTGGGCAAAAAGGTGCAAAACATGACTAATTTGCAGGGACAAAGTAAACAGATTTTGCCCGTTACTGCCATAGTGCTTGCTGCTGGACAAGGCAGCAGAATGGGTGGCGGAAAGTTACTGTTACCGCTCGGAGACAAAACTGTGATTGAACAAACTGTTCAAAGTTTGTTTTCTGTCGCTATTAGTGATTTGGTGGTCGTGATTGGGGTTTATGGGCTTGCCATCAAACACCAACTGAGGAAATTTCCTATCCGCTTTGCATTTAACCCAGAACCTTCATCGGACATGTTAGAAAGCATTCGTTGTGGATTAAGGATTGTCAATCCTGATGACATTGAAGCGTTTCTCCTTTTGCCTGCTGACATTCCTCTTGTTTTACCAGAAACCGTTCGCACTCTTGTCATTTCTCTCTTTGGAAGCGATAAGTCCATTGCTTTGCCTTCCTTTCACAACCGTCGTGGTCACCCTGTTGTTTTCCGCTCAAGCCTTTACGAGCAGGTTCTCAAATTCCGAAGCCCGCAAGGCATTCGCCCTTTAGTTCATGGAGACCCGTCACAGATTTTGTTGGTTGAAGTTGAAGATGAAGGCGTTATCGCTGACCTTGACAATTGGGATGATTATCGTCGTCTATTGAAGTTATGGGCTAAAAGAAGAAACCCCACCCATTTGGGTGGGGATTAGGAGGATGATAGCACTGGGCTAACGCTCGCCACTTAGCAATGCAAGCGCCATTTCTAAAGACGCAAAAAAAACTTAAGAAGTTCCCATCTATCTGCCCAAAATTTTGTCGGTTCATACTAATCCCAATTGGATTTCCAAAGGTCAAGAAGAAGGATGAAATCCGACCGAACCGCTGATTTTTGCAACAATTTTTTGCCCGTAAATTAAAACATTCAACTTTGCATGGTAATGCGAAAAGTGAGATTGGTTACCTGTCGGGTATTTTCAGCCTTTCAAAATTTCGCACAAAAGTTTTGGGTCAATGTTTCCACCTGTCACAACACAAGCGACGGTTGCTTTAGGTTCAAAAGAAATTTTGTCTGAAAGTATCGCTGCCAATGGTGCTGCACCTGCAAGTTCTGGGACCAACTTGCCAAACCGAACGATTTCCTTTACTGCTTCCTTCATTTCTTCATCGCTGACAAGGACTAAAGGCTCTTCAAGGAGTTCACGAATGATTTGGAATGGGACGATTCCAGGTCTTGAAACTGCGATTCCTTCAGCCAAAGTGTTAACTTCTGGCAAAGTCACGATTTCATTGATTGATAGGGAAACCGTCATAGCGGGTGCACCTTCAGACTCAACGCCAATGACTCTCAATGATGGCTTAAGTTGTTTTGCGGAGATTAAAGTTCCTGCCAATAAAGCGCCACCACCTACTGGAACTATTATCGTGTCAACTTCAGGTTCGTCTTCAAGGATTTCCCAAAGAACTGTCCCTTGAGCGGCGACTACCCAAGGGTCATCAAAACTCGGGGCAAAGATAAGTTCTCTTTCGGAAGCGAAGGTTTTAGCGAAATCTTCTGCTTGAGCGTAAGTTTCACCAAAGCGTATAAGTCTTGCTCCCATAGCCTTTATCGCTTCCGTTTTAACTTCTGGTGTCCTTTCAGGGACAACGACCCAAGCAGGGATGCCAAATTTTCGTGCAAGGAAAGCAATTCCTTTGCCATGATTTCCTGTTGAAGCGCAAACGACACCTTTTTGCCTTGCTTCTTCTGAGACACTCAATAGTTTGACGAGCCCACCACGAATTTTGAAAGCGCCTGTCCATTGAAGGTTCTCCGCTTTGAAAAACAAGCGAAGGTTGAAAATTTCTGAAAGTTCGGTCACTTCAATTAAGGGTGTTCGTGGCAAGTTTTTACGAATCCAACTTTTCGCTTGCTGGACCATTCGCCAAGTGATTTGTCCCAACGAAACATCAAAGGCAAGTTCAGACTTCTCCGCCATTTCCCATCGCCTCTTGCATTTTGAGTTTTTGGACTATCAACTGAAAATATAACCTAATTTTTGCGTCGGCTAAAAGTCAACATTGCATTTTGGGTTACACCTTTGATTTCTCAAAGTTTAAGCCTTCGGCTTTTTAGACATTCCTTTTCAGCCCAGAGTTAGCCTAAACTTCTAAAGCACAAACAACTTTTGCACAAGTAGCATCTTACTGTTGACAATTTTGAGTGCTGATTAGAACTTCAATTTTTCGCTTTACAGTTTCGCCAACTTCGTAAAGGGCTTTCCTTTCTTCCTCGGAAAGAATGTCAACCTTTATGTCAATGCCCTTTCGGCTTAAGGCAATAGGGACACCAACAGTTCCAAATTCCGAAAAAGTTTGTGAGCAGAGAATTTTAGGCTCATCTGATAGGATTGCTTTCATCAACTTCAAAACTGCTTGACTTGCGATGCCACCTGTTTTTGCTCCTGATGTATGGGTCAAATAGGATTTGACAATTGCCCGAACTTCTGTTGGGAAAGGTCTCAAAGCCTTATAGGCTGCATCAAGCCCTTCCTGCTCCAAAACTCTTTCAATAACTTGAAAGGCTTGCGTTCTTTTTTGTTCTAAGAACTCACGAGAAGGACAAGACAATTTGCTGATAGTTGCTTTGTCCAGAATTTGTCCATCAATTTTTACATTGCTCCAGAAGAAGAGCATGTTCGGACCGTGTTCACCACCAGCCCAAGCCTCAATTTGGCTTGGTTTGACATTCAAGTCAGTAGCGATTTCAAACCTGAAGCGAAAACTGTCAACGAGAGCACCAGTAGCGACAATCCTATTAGTTTCAAGGGCATCGCCCAGTAACTTCACTAACAATTCGTTAGGGTTTGTCACAACTATGACCCAACCAATTCTTTCACGGTTTGATTTCAATGATGGTAAGATTTGCCCAACCAATTTGAAGTTATCTTCAGCAAGTCTTTCTCGGTGAAAGATGCGAGTGAAGTGAGCGGGGTCAGGAACGCTCGCAACAAAAATCAAAAAATCGCCCCAAGCATCCACCAAATCAATAGAAGCGATGATGTTAACCCCTTTATCGGCAAAGGCTTCTGCGAAATCTTCCGCCATGCCTCTAACAATGAAGGCACTTTTACCGTCTCTTCTTCCGATTAGCACAAGTTCATCGCCTTCGGAAAGCAAACCACTGAGCATAAGGGCGTGACTTATGACACGAGCAATATCCGAGCCAGCACCCAAGATGGCGACACGCACCTTCAATGAACACCTCCTATTGCTCAGTTCCTTCTCACATCACGCCCTCATCTTTCAAGACATCAATAAGTCTTTCCCTTTGCTCTTCTGTTAGTTTGGCAAAAGGTAATGTAACAAAGGGTGCAATTAAACCTTTCAAATTCAATGCTGCTTTGAGTGCAGGCAGGAACGGAAATTTTTCCATCTGCCTTGCCAATCTGTTAATTTTCCTTTGCCATTCAAAGGCAGATTTGGCGTCATTTCTTTTGACCGACTCGTAAAGTGCTACGAACCAACTTGGGACTAAATTTGATAAAGAGTTGATTCCACCGTGAGCGCCGTAAAGGAGTGTTGGTGCAAGCAGCAAATCGTGACCTTGAAAGATGACAAAATTTTTCCTTATCATTTTGTCAATGAGCGCAAAAAGGAAAGGCAGGTTGCCAGTTGAGTCTTTAATGCCAACGATATTGGGCAATTCTGAAAGTCTTTCAATCAATTCAACAGAGAACTTGACTTTCGTCGTTGAGGGGATGTGGTAAAGCAAGATGGGCAAACCACATTCGGACGAAAGGGCACGATAATGGTTTTCTAACTCCAAATCATTGAGAGGGAAGTAAAAAGGAGGGGCAGCAACTACGCCATCAGCCTTGAATTTTTCCGCTTCCTTTGCCCAAAAAATTGAGCGTTTTGTCCCTGATTCTGTCACACCGACCAAAACTGGAACTTTACTGTTGACTTCTGAAACAGCGATTTCAATGACTTTTTGTTTCTCTTTATCTGTCAAGTGAGCGAATTCACCAGTTGAGCCTAAAACAAAAATTCCGTGAACGCCTGCTTGAAGCAAGTAACGAACCAAATTTCGCATCGCTGTTTCATCAACTTCTTCTTTTTCGTTCAAGGGTGTAGCAATGGGCGGTATTATGCCACTGAACATCTTTTAATTCACTCCTTCAAACCCAACTTTCTTAGGATTAGTGCACCACAGGCTACATCTTGAATTGCTAAGCCAGTGGAAGAAAAGACAGTGATTTCTTCTTCAGACCTTCTCCCTTCCTTTTTCCCTATGAGAACTTCTCCCAGTTCCCCAACAATCTCTTCGGGTTTCAGCAGCCCTTGGTGAAGTGGAACATTGACTTCTCCTGACTCCATACCTTGAGCCATGTCGTCCAGAAAAATTCTCGCCCTTTTCAAAATCGCTGGGTCTAACTCTTGCTTTCCTGGTGCATCGGCTCCGATACAAGTGAAATGAACCCCTTCAGAGACCCATTCATTTTGCACTATAGGTTGGCGAGAAGGAGTTGTTGTCACAATGACATTTGTTCCTTTGATTGCTTCTTCGGGATTTGAGCAAACGATAATTTCAACTTCCAACTGAGTCTCATATTCACGCTTCAACTGCCAAGCTAATTCTTCGTGAAGGCTCCAAACTTTGACTTGCTCAATTTGTGGCAAGACAAGTTTGTGGGAGAGGAGTTGGAAGCGACCTTGAGTGCCTGCTCCCAAAATGGCAAGTCTACGAGATTTGGAAGATGCAAGGCTTTTGCTGGCTATTGCACCTGCGGCAGCGGTTCTAAGCGCAGTCAAGTAAGTTGCTTCAATGACGGCGATGGGAAAACCTGTTTCAGGTTCAATCATTATCAGTATCGCCATGATTGATGGCAAACCTTTTTCAATGTTTTTGGGATGAGAGTTGACGACTTTCACGCCAGCCATATTTTGCTTTGGCAAATATGTGGGCATCGCTCTAATGTCACCTTCGGGCAGAGGAACAATCAGTTTCGGTGGCATGATTGCTTGACCTTCAGCCTTGTCCTTGAAAGCACTTTCAATGGCTTCTATGGTTTCACCAAGCGAAAGCAATTCTCTAACTTGTTCTTCTCGTATGTAGACAGTTTGCCTTATCATAGCCTTTTCACTCCTGAAAGGAATTATGGCAACCTATCCGCAAGTTGATTCTGCTCCAGTCCTCACTTTTTGGATTGAGGTTCATTTTGGTTTAACTCCCTTGCTTATCAAAACAAAAGGTGACAATGTTGAAAATGATTAAGGGCAAAAGAGAGGTGAAGAAAAAGTGCCAGCGAACTTGACACCAGAATATTTGCAGGCTGAAGAAGATTTTCGCAAGGCAACAACTGTTGAAGAGAAGATTGAAGCCCTTCAACGAATGTTGGCTCTTTTGCCAAAACATAAAGGCACGGAGCGAATTCAAGCGGATTTGAAGCGTCGCCTCGCTAAACTCAAGGAGATGGAACAACAGCAACGAGCAAAGCGAGGTGGAAGTGCTGACCCCTTTTACATCCCTCGTCATGGTGCAGGTCAAGTCGTAACAATCGGCTTTCCTAATGTAGGCAAATCTTTGCTTTTGAGCGTTCTCTCTGGTGTCCAACTTGAAGTTGCCGATTACCCCTACACGACCCAAAGACCATATCCTGTCATGATGACTTACGAGAATTTGCAAATCCAACTTGTTGACACGCCACCAATCGTTGACGAGGTTGAACCTGCATTTGCTGGAATGGTGAGGCGAGCCGACGAGGCATTGCTGATTGTTGACCTTTCAACGGACAATTGTTTTGAGCAAGCAGAAGCATTAATGAAAGGTTTGGAAGCGAGAAGGCTTAGACTTGTAAAGGAACCGAAGGAAGACAAACCTGAAAATCCAATCGTTGAACGGGCAGCAATTTTAGTCGGAAACAAACTGGATGCGTTAGAGGCTGAAGAAAGATTTGTTCTGCTCCAAGAAACATACCGTGATAGGCTTGCCATGATTGCTGTCTCAGCAAAGGAGAAAATTGGGCTTGATGAACTCAAGCGAATGATTTTTGAAAATTTGCGAATTATCAGAGTTTACTCAAAACCACCAGGCAAAGAGCCACAACTTGATAAGCCTTTCGTGCTCAAGAAGGGGGCAACGATCTTGGACTTCGCTGGAGAAGTTCACCGTGAATTCCCTGAAAGGCTCAAATATGCCAAAGTTTGGGGTTCAGCCGAATTCCCAGGTCAACCTGTAAGCAAGGATTTCCTGCTTCAAGACGGAGACATCGTTGAGTTGCATGTTTAACACCCATCAATGATGAAATCCGAAATTAGTTCTTCAAGCAGGTTTCACCTATCCTAATTTCAGCCGCTTGAGTTTTTCAGCAAACTCAATCATTGGGCAGACAATAGCGAGGTGAACTCATTCTATTGAAGGTTTCGGTGCAGCGCCCAGTGTTATCTTTTTCCTCCAGAAATTGCACTTATGACCTTGACTTCATCGTCCTCTTCAATCCAATCATCCTCTGTCAAAACTTCATCGCTACGCACTACTATTGTGCTTTCTGGCGAAAGGTTGAGTTCTTTGAGCAAGTCTATCACTTTCATCCTTCGGTTGAACTCAAAGGTTTGATTGCGAAATTCAACTTTCATGCTCCCAACACCACTCTTTTGGATTCATGTGTTAGACTGATACTTGATTTAGCGAAATATTTTGCCCTGTGCTTTTAGGCTCAAAAAATTTTAGCCTAAAATGACGATTGGCAAGGAGGTTGAAAGCATGCTTTTCAAGGTTGGGTTCAGTCTATTCAGGTTTACGATTTTGCTTGCTTTGACAGTTTCCGCTGCTTCTACCTTGAAGTCTCAAGACCTGATAGCCATGTTCAATGAAGGCATTCGGCTTTACAAAGAAGGCAAGGTTGATGAGGCTTTATCTCTTTTTCAAAGAGTCGTTGAAATCAACCCAAAAGACGGAGAGGCTTGGGTTTACATTGGGACAATTTTGCTCACCAAAAACGACCACGAAGGTGCAATTGATGCTTTTGAGAAAGGGCTTGCTCAACCTTTGTCAGGCTCAATTGCTGCTTTGGGTTGGGTTAATTTGGGCATCGCTTATCAACTTGGACGAAGGGATTTGACTAAAGCCATTGAAGCCTACGAAAAGGCGATTGCCTTCAAACCAGATTTACCTGAAGCCCATTACAATTTGATTTTGGCTCATTTGGTTCAAAAAAATTACGCCGAAGCCATCAAAACAGGTGAACGAGCCTTTGCCACTTTAGGCAGACCCCTCAAGCCCGAGCAAGTTCAAGCCACTTTTGAAAAAGCCCTTGATTTCCTGCAAAGAGATTACGACAAAGCGATAGAAATTTTGAGAAGCATGGCTCAACAACAGTTGCCAAAACCAGAGTTTTACGCTCTAATAGGACAAGCCTACGAAGGGCTAAAGCAATATTCAAGGGTTGCCCTCTTCTACGGACAAGCAGCGGCTTTAGCACCACAAGTTTCAAGATACCTTTCTGATTTCGGAAATGCATTGTGTCAATTAAAGCGATGGGCTGAAGCGGCGAAAGTTTTGGAAAGGGCAACATCAATAGACAATCGTGACCCGATTGCTTTCACTTTGCTTGGCATAGCCTATGGCGAACTAGGCAGATGGCAAGATGCCATTACAGTTCTCCGCCGAGCCATTGAACTTGCACCGCAAAATTTTGACACTCGCATAGCCCTTGCCTCTGCATACGAGCAACTTGGTCAAACATCGCAAGCGATGCAGGAATACTTGACAGCCCTCGGAATCCGTGAAGACCCTATTGTCCTAAGCAGACTTGCTTCGCTTTATATCCTTCAAGGCGAAAGAAGCGAACAAGCCAATCGTCTAAGCGATGCTGAGGAGGCTTACCTTCAGGCTATTCAAAGGTTGAGGCGTGCAATGAATTTGAACCCGAAAATTTCTTCTGCTCAACTGAATTTAGCCATAGCCCAAAGGAAATATGCTGCTTTAATGCTCAAACAAGGTAAGATGAAAATCGCTGATGAAAATCTCCAAGAAGCCGAGAAAATCTTGCAGGACTATATCGCCCAAAACCCCAGAGATTCAAACGCCAAACTTGAACTTGCTCGTTTACTTAGTGACCGCAAGCGTTACGATGATGCCTTGAAAATCGTCCGTGAAGTAATTTCAGCCGAACCGAAAACTGAAGAGGCTTACATTTTGCTCGGTTTCATTGCCTTTCAACTCGTTCGCCTTGACGATTCCGAACAAGCATACATGCAAGCCCTCAAACTAAACCCCAGAAGTGCCGATGCTATGGTTGGCTTGGGAGCAGTAGCCTTTTACAGAAATAGGCTTGAGGATGCGGAAGCGTGGTTCAAACGAGCCCTTGAAATCAATCCCAACCATCCACACGCAAAGCAAAATTTGGAAATCCTAAAGCAAGCGAAGGAAAGGGCAAAATGAGCAATTCATCGCAGACTAAGCGAGAGCCAAAAACGCATTGCCAAAGAAATTAGAGCAAAAAATTGGGACAGAAATTGGCTCAAAGTGAATGGACTGACTGATGTGCCGTCATAGTCCTTGAACCTGAGTTTGAAGTTTGGGTTTGGACTGGTTCGCCACATTTAGAAAAAACAATCGGATTGACAACGAAACAGTGGCAAAATATGGCTGCAAGATTTGACAAAATTAGGACTTACGCAATTAGCCTTGTTTCGTAGGGGTCAGACGACAGTTGCCCGAAAAATAGTCGCAAAAATTCAACAAATCAGGCAGATTTCATCTGCCTCTAAATCTAACTGCTTAACTTCTAAGTGTTTTGCAGCATTGGTCTCTGAGGTGATGGAATTGAAGCGAGTGGGTCTATTGGTCGCATTGCATAAACCTGGCGTGAGTGAATCGCTTAAGCAGTTGGTAACTTTGTTGGAAAGTTTGGGCTTTGAAATTGCTATGCCCAATGATGTTGCGAATTTGCTTGAACGGAATAGTTTTGTGCCTGTTGAAGAGTTAGTAAAGGCAGATGCTTTGATTGCTTTGGGTGGTGACGGTTGCGTTTTATCGGCAGCACGATTGGCTGCGCCTCACAATGTGCCAGTCTTAGGTGTCAGAATTGGAGGTTTTGGATTTCTCGCCGAAATTGAGATTGAACATATTGAAGAGGCTTTCAAAAAGTTATTGGCTGGTGAATTTTGGCTGGACGAGAGGATAATGCTTCAAGCAGAAATTTGGCATGGCGAAAATTTGGTATGGTCAGCAATTGGCTTGAACGATGCAGTCATACTCAAATCGCCGACTTCACCTTTGCCCCTTTGGGAAGTTTTTGTCAATGAAGAACTCTTGGCTCGCTACCCAGCCGATGGCGTCGCTGTTGCAACTCCGACAGGTTCAACAGCATACACTCTCTCAGCGGGAGGTCCTATTCTCGCAGCCGACATTGAGGCTTTTTTGCTAATGCCGATGTATGCTCACACTTTGACCTTGCGACCCTTAGTGCTTTCATCAAAGGCAAAAGTCAAGGTCAAACTTTTACCGCAGCGCCGACTTGTTGAAGGTGAAATTTCCGTTGACGGGCAAGTAAACTGTCAAGTCTTGCCAATTCACCATGTTCTCATCTTCCAAGCACCCTTCAAAGCGCAAATTGTTCGCTTTCACGGCTCTTCTTTCTATGAACGGTTGCGCCAAAAGTTGCGTTGGGGCGAAAGACAATGACCAAAGGGGATTTTCGCATTAGCCAACATTTAGTCAACCCAATTTCGTCAAAACATTTCAAGTCTGAAACTTAAGTTGTGCGAGGTGAATTTGGAGGGCATGATTTGCCATCGGATTTTACTAACGCTCTCTTTCCTTCTACTTGTCAACTACAGCCTTTCATCTCAAGTTCAAGCCCCAACGAAAGTCAGCAAATGGAGTTTGTGGGAAGCAACATTAAAAAGCAATCGCAAATATTTCAACCCCTTCACTGAAGTAGCCATCATCGCAACTTTCCGTTCGCCCTCTGGCAAAACCTTGACTGTTGAAGGCTTTTATGATGGCGACCGAATTTGGAAAGTTCGTTTTATGCCCGATGAGGTTGGTCAATGGCGTTGGTTCATTAGAGCCGAGCCATCAGATGAAAGGCTTTCCGCCAGCGGAAGGTTTGAATGCGTTCCTTCAAAACTGCGAGGACCGCTTAAAGTCTACTTGCAAAACCCGCTTTGGTTTTCCTTTGCTGATGGCACTCCCGTTTACTTGCTTTCCTTCCACCTTTGGAATTTGGATGCGATGGACGAAAAAACTTTGGCGAAAACCCTTGATTTCCTTAAGGCGCAAGGTTTCAATGCGATTGTCGGTCCACACTTGACCCCCGAACGAACGGCTTGGGAAAGTTTACCTGATGGTCGCAAAGATTTTGAAAGGTTCAACCTTTCGGTTTGGCAAGGACTTGACAAGGCTTTAAAGTTGATGGCTGAAAAGGGTTTTGTGCTCATCCCCTTCAACATTATCGGAGGCACAAATGGTTTGCCTAAAGTGCCCGATGAAAACAGGCTTGACTTGTTGCTTCGCTATTGGGTTGCTCGTTGGCAAGGTTTTTGGAACGCAACTTTCCAGCCGACAAGCGAGTGGGAGGAAGGCTACTCGGAGCAAGAGATTTTGCAAATTGGTCATACACTTCATGAACTTACGCAAGGGCGATTTCTCATTAGCGTCCACAGTTTGAAAGCAAACAGCGAAAATGTCCAACGAGCGAGATGGTTTGATTATCACACCGTTCAAGACAAACTTGACGATTGGAACTTCGGCAAGTTCCTTTGGTTTGCAGAACTTTTTCGGAAAGTGGCAAAACCGATTTTCGCTCACGAGTGTTTGTGGGAGGGCAACTTTCACCAAAGAGAGGCTGGACTTGATGTTGACAACATGAGGCGAACCGCTTGGACTATCGCTCTTAGTGGCGGGCAAATCAACTACGCCGACGAAGTTGTCCCGCCGAGAAAGTGGCGGCGGCGTGAGGATGTCGGCGTCACTTTCAGCGAACTTGGGATGGCAACGAAACCGCTCGGTCAACTTTACAGCACCTTGAGTTACCTTGCAAGTTTCATGCGTTCTTTACCCTTTTGGCGAATGCAACCACATCCAGAACTTGCCAGCACTAAAATTTGCCTTGCCAAAGTAGGACAAACTTACGCAGTTTATTCACCGCATGGCGACAAGATTCAACTTGACTTGACAAAAATTTTAGGTGAGTTTAAAGCAAGATGGTTCAACCCCAGAACAGGAAAATGGGTTGATGGTGGTTCAATTTTCGCAAGCGGTGTGAGAGAGTTTCTCGCACCTGACGATGGTGACTGGGTTTTGCTGTTGCAGCGACAAGGAGAATTGGGAGAACGAATTTCCCAATGAGCCAAAACGCCGAAAATATTTTTGCTGACGGATTTCATCTGCACCTGTGGAAAACGGAAACCACCTTGTAGGGGCAGGTGAAACCTGCCCAGAATTTTTCGCCAGAATTTACAATTTGAGACAAAATTGTAAGCGAGTTTGTGACAAGAACAGAGGTTTGATTTTACTGGTGGCGATTTGTTGGAAACTTTGTGCTGGCAAAGGAGGCGTTGGTCATGAGAGTGCTTTTGTTGTTGGTCACAATTTTTTGTTGGTTTGGTTTTTCTCACGCCCAAAATCTCGTCCCCAACTCATCTTTTGAATTGGGTCTGACAAACCCTAACAGTTGGCGACTTAACAGTGGCGATGGCAAGTGGGAAAGATTTGGGAAAACGGGCAAAAGAAGCGTTTCTGTGACAGGAAAGGGAAATGACAGCAACGCTTGGGAGTGCATTGACTGGAAGCCTGAATTCGGCAGGTTGTATCGCATCCGCTATTTTGTTTGTCGTTCACCAGAAAGCGCTGGTGGAACTCCCATTACTGGCTTCAGCACTGTTAACCGTGATGCTTGGGATGTGCCGTC
>JANXCD010000140.1 GCA_025060305.1 Armatimonadota bacterium
GAAAGAAGTTGACTTGCGTTCGCCTTGGGATTTGGCATATCATGCAGGCAAACTTTACATCGCAATGGCAGGCAGCCATCAAATTTGGTTGATGGACTTAAATCAAGGCACAATCTTGCCCTTTATTGGCAACGGATTTGAAGGTATCCGTGACGGCGCACCGACGGAAGCGTGGCTCGCTCAACCCAGTGGCTTAGCAATCGGTGACGGTTACCTTTACTTTGCCGATAGCGAAACGAGCGCCATACGCATCGCAAACTTGCAAACAGGTTTTGTGATGACGCTCGTTGGTGTCGGTTTGTTTGATTTCGGTGACCGAGACGGAGTCGGTCAAGCAGTTCGTTTGCAACATCCTTTAGGTGTTTGCTACCATGAAGGCATCCTTTACATCGCCGACACTTATAACCACAAAATCAAGCGCCTTTATCCGAAAATGCGTGCATGCCAAACTTTTGTTGGAACGGGCAGACCAGGTCACAAAGATGGAGCATCGTCTGAAGCCCAGTTTGATGAACCCAGCGGCATCAGTTACGCCAATGGCAAACTTTTCGTCGCCGATACCAACAACCACGCCATCAGGGTCATTGACTTAAAACGAGCAACTGTCAAGACCTTGAAGATTGAATGAATAAGATCATTGACACATCTATGATTAACCCGCAGTCGCTACCTTGTTTTGAAGGCATAAAACTACTTCCGAGAAAAGCCTAAAAACCCCGTTTGAATTCTCTTAGGGGAAGTGGATAATTGAACCAACGAGTCTATTGGCATAGAGTCAAAAAGAAGAAACGCCCGAAGGTGCCTGCCATGACCTTCATTGATTGCAAAAGTGAATTTGAACTTCACCTTTGCAACCAAACGGCTTTACGACAGCAACCTTCGGGCGCCGGGGGTTTAGGGGTGCCAGGCTTCAAACTTATCTTTGAGAAGCCCAGCCTCCTGTCGCTCTAATCTACTGAGATGTCGTTTTTTTCAGATTTTCAGTTTTCAAGGTGGTGCGAGATTCAATTTAGCAAAACCCGCACCCCACTCCCCGTTATTCCTGCTTTATTTACAATTTCCGCTCCAAAGGATAACACAACTGAAAGGCTGCGTCAAGATTTGAAAGGCAATGTTTTTGAAAGCAATAACGGAGGTTGATTTAGAATGCAATTTCGCTGCCCCAAGTGTCAAGGTGCTTTAAGGGAAGGTTCAAATCTTCACTTTTGCCCGCATTGTAATGCTGACCTAACAAAATTATTGACGCCCATTGAAACGGGAATAATGACAGATTTAGGTTTAGCAATTCTCGCAGGTGTATCAGGTTTGCTCTTTGCCATAGTCCTGTCAGTTCATGTAAAAGAATTTCGTTCTCCCATCTTCATCGCCGTCATCGTTTTAGGAAGTAGCCTATCGGCTTGGTCAAAAGTCAAGTCGCTAACGGCTAAGGAAAGGTTAGCGTGGGAACGATTCTGGATTATTGCCTTTTGCGCCAGTATAGGTGCATTCTGGACAGTTTTGATGGGGCTAAGTTGGGGCTGGGCAATTGCCATCGCTTTTGTTGGAGCGATTGCTGGTTATCTTCTTCTCCGCCATTCCGAGAAGCAATGGCAAAGGGAGCGGATGCATTGAGATGAGAACAATGAGAGTTTTGTTACAACCGATAGGAGATAGCAATTGGCAATTGATGGCTTGGCTCGCCGTTAAATTACCACAATACTTGCCCTTTGTTGAATGTCAAATTGCTCCAAAAGTTGCTTCTTTGCCACTGAGTGCGATAACTCCGAAACGCCAATGGCTGGCAAATGTTTTGCTCTCCCATTTGGTAATCCCATCGGGCTTTGACAGAGTTGTCGGGGTTACCCATGTGGACTTGGTTATCCCACCCTTCAACTTCGTCTTCGGCATAGCAGAAATTAATGGCAAGCGGGCGATAATTTCAACTGCGAGGTTGATAGAACATAACTCAGAAATTACCGAACTGAGGGCGCTAAAGGAAGTTTTGCATGAACTTGGTCACACGCTTGGGCTTGCTCATTGCTTAAATCCAAAATGTGTGGCTTCTTTCAGCAACACGCTTTCCGACACTGATAGAAAAGGTCCAGGCTTTTGCTCTGATTGCTATCAGCGCTTGCTAAATCGTTGGCGTGAGGAATCTGAAAATACTGAAAAAATTTCAAGAACTTAACGGGGGCGGAAATAATCTTATGTGGAAACGAAGGTTTTCCTTTCATGGCACAAGAAGAATTGCAAAGAGACAAAAACACTCAAAGCCCAAATGGCTTGGAAATCTGATGCCA
This sequence comes from Armatimonadota bacterium, assembly GCA_025060305.1. Taxonomy (GTDB): domain Bacteria; phylum Armatimonadota; class Fervidibacteria; order Fervidibacterales; family Fervidibacteraceae; genus Fervidibacter. Next base: position 2,280 of record JANXCD010000140.1, read on the forward strand.
ATTGTGGAGCGATTGAAGGCTTGCCTTTTGTTCCATTTCGGTATCATTTCTTTGCATCGTGGCAAGTATCAGAAGGCAGCGGAAATCCTTGACAAGGTTTCACAAATTTTAACCGATGACCCATTCGTCCAACTCCACTTAGGTTGGGCTCATTGGCACTTGGGTCACCCAGTTACAGCACGGAGACATCTTTTGAGGGCAACAGAACTTGCACCAAACAACCCATCACTTTGGACTTTGGCAGGAAAGTTGATGGCGCTTAGAGGCAAATGGGATGAGTCAGAACAATTGCTCCGCCAAGCAGTTCAACTTGCACCGCAAAACTTGGTAGCACAAAGTTGGCTTGCTCTGGTGCTCTTTCATCTCGGCAGGGAGAACGAAGCCGTTGAGATTTTGAAGCAATTTCCCGTAGCCGACGACCCTTACTTGCAAGCAAGGCTAATTTTACATCTGGAACGAATTGCTTTACAGCAAGATGACAGAGGTAACATTTCCTTTGCACTCGTCCCAAGTTGGCTCAAAGTCCCTTTCCTCAGTCAGTTTGTCGGTTGGCTTTTGAGATGGCGAGGCGAAAGATTGATTGAAGATGGGCAATGGGAAAGTGCAGCAAATTTGCTAAATATGGCTTCACAATTTAGACCGAATGACCAATGGGCGAAACTCCTTCAAGCCGTTGCACTTTTAGAAAGCGGCTTTGGTGAACAGGCTGAACTTGTCCTTGAGAAAGTGCCAGACAGCATCCCTGAAAAGGCTTGGGTTCAAGGTGCTTTGCTAATCCGACAAAAAAAAGTTCGTGAAGCAGTCCCATGGCTTACAAAAAGCGACCCCAATCATCCTTTTGTCCGCTACTACTTGGCTTTGGCTTTAGATTGGTTTGGTGAAGCGGAATACGCCTGTGCTTCTCACCTTGAACCGCTCTATCGTGAAGACCCTGCTTCTCTGCGCCAAAGAATTCGTGAGTTGCTGAGATGGCTGGGTTGATATCAATCTTGATTTCAAGCGAACTTAGGAAAAATCTTTTGGGCAGGCTTCATTTGTCCCTTTGATTTGTCAGAATCCATAAGCCTTGCTATTGACATCGCACAAAACTTGGTTCAGAATATTAACATCGCTTTCAGATGCTCCCAGGGTAGTCTGAAAGCGAAAACTTCTCAAAGGAGGTAGATAACTATGAAGTGCACTATTGTCAAGCGCAACCTTCGTGTTTGCAATCATGGCTTTACGCTGATTGAGTTGTTGGTCGTGATTGCGATCATAGCCATTTTGGCAGCAATTTTGTTCCCGGTGTTCGCCCAAGCGAGGGAAAAGGCTCGCCAGTCCAGTTGTCTCAGCAACTTGCGCCAATTGAACTTGGGGTTAGCGCAGTATACCCAAGACTACGACGAAAAATTCCCGAACTACAACTGGTACGAAGGTTGTCCTTCTGATGGTCCGAGAAATCCCTATTCAGCAACATGGTTTCGTGGAATCTTTCCTTATGTTCGCAACCTGCAACTATATGCTTGCCCATCGGACGATCGTGGTTTTAACTCATGTGATGTTTGGCGAACACCACCTTTTGATGACCCGCGATTTCGTAATGACTACGGTTACAATGAAATCGTAGGCAATTGGGGTGGTGGGTTGTCGTTGGCAATTTTACGCAACCCTGCGGAAACCCTTATCCTTGCTGACTGTGTTTCCACTTGGATTGGTGGTTACTGGATAGCAGCTAATAGGTCTTTCCTTAGGCGTGTTGCTTTTGCCCGTGCTTGGCCAGGCTGTGGTTGCCCACCAGCAGATGGCAATAATTACATCCCGCCAGAACCTGATAGATTTGCTCGCCACACTGGTGGTTCTAACTTAGGATTTGCTGATGGTCATGTGAAATGGGCAAGATGGAACAACTGCCGAACTGTTTCAGGTGGAGGTTCATTGCGCTACTACGACTGGGAATGGTAAGCGTAGAAAGCATGCCAGTTGGTCTGAACGAGAGGGGCAGGGGCAAGGTAACAAACCTTGCCCCTTGTTTTTTACTCAAATAATGTCAAATCTTTTGCCTTTTCACAAATTCACAAATTGACCGATGGTGGCAGCCATTGTGAAGCCGACGATACCGACAATCAAAGCACCGACAAAGCCGACAAGGAAAGGCTTGGCACCGACGCCCTTGAACACTGAAGGATGAGTATTCAAACCGACGGCAGCCATTGCCGTGCCCAGCAAAACTTTTGAGCCCCAAAAATCGCCCACGCTTTTTGTGAAACTGCTCCACGCTTGTTCGGAAAGGAAACCGAAAGCAGCACCACTTTGAAGGGTCGCATCGCCAATGGAACGAAGGACAGCCATCGCCACAAAGCCCAAAACGAAAGCAGGAAGCAATTTCGTAAAGTCAATCTTGACACCTTCACCACGACTTTGACGCTGCAAGTATAAGAAAGCCAACATCGGAACGACAACAGCCAAGAACAAGTTGCGAGTGAGTTTGGTAACTGTTGCTGACTTCAGCACTACTTCGTCGTTGAAAACTTCCTTGTAGGTCAATGCAGCACCAACAACTTGAGAAGTTTCATGGACAGCAGTTCCCAAAAACAAACCAACTTGCTCGGAAGTTTTCAACAAAGCGTGAGCGAGATATGGGTAAAGGAACATGCCCAGCAATCCAAAAAGCGTCACATTAGCGA
>JANXCD010000141.1 GCA_025060305.1 Armatimonadota bacterium
AAAAAGATTTTGGAACTAAAAGTCGCTTTTGGTTGTAAGGGAAAGGGCGAAAACCTTGTCAGGATAAATCCTGATGCTCTTTACTGCAAATGTCGTTGGTGACTGTTTTCTCTGATATTCGTGAAATTCGCTACGACGAAACGACTTGCCCAAGAGCGCAAGACTACCTAAACCGATTGGTCATTTTACCTTTGCACGAGTTTCTAAGCGACGAAGACATTGAAGACATGGCGAAAGCAATCATCAAGGTTGAACAAGGACTGAGGAAATAAACGAGCGTTGTTGTAAGGCAGAGTGAGATGTCAACTCAAAGAAAGCAACAAATGCTATTGCGATTACTGACCAATTCGGTCTCCATCTTATCCCCTCCCTTTTGAGGTTAGGATTTAGTGGCTAATTTCGGAGTTAATTTTATCCCTTCAAAACAAGGTAGCAACTTGGGCTAAAGTAAAGAACGCTGGACATAATTTGGAACGAGGTGAGGGAAAATGTCGCCAAGAGAACGAGTTTTGGAAGCCATTAAAAGGGGCAACCCAGACAAGTGCCCAAAGCAAGCCAGTTTTACACCAGCCGTCTACGAAGAGTTCAAAAGCCGAACTGATCACACTGACCCTGCCGAATACTTTGGAATGGAAACTCGTTATGTGGGATTTAGTCTGCCCAGCGAATTGCCTGACCGAAGCAAATGGCTGAAGAAAATGCCACCTGAAACTTTTATCGCTGACCAAGTTTTTGGGACGATGGCAATACCTGCTGGCTATTACCACTTCTGTGGTTATCTTCATCCGCTTCAGGATGCTGAAACTATCGCTGACATTGAAACCTATCCTTTCGCCGACATCACTCGCCCTGAATGCCACCAGCATTTGGAAGCAGAAGTTAAGGCTTGGCACGAAAAAGGTTATTTTGTCACTGGGTTCGCTGGTCATATTTACGAAACTGCATGGCAACTTATGGGCATGGAGAAGTTCCTTGAGTTAATGTTGACTGAGCCTAAACTTGTTGAATGTTTGCTTGAACGAATCACTCAACTTAACTGTTTTCGTGCTCGCAGGTTGGCTGAAGCGGGCGTTGACATGCTTCAAGTTGGCGACGATGTAGCGATGCAAACAGGCATGATGATGCATCCTGAATTATGGCGCAAGTTTCTCAAACCCAGATTAAAGCGTGTCATTGATGCTGCAAAATCTGTCCGACCCAATTTGCCAGTTTGGTATCACAGCGACGGCAACATCATGGCAATCGTTGATGATCTGATAGAAGTTGGCATGACAGTTCTCAACCCAGTTCAGCCTGAATGCATGGATGTCTATGAGGTCAAAAGGCGTTGGGGCGATAAACTCGCTTTCTGGGGCACAATCGGAACGCAAAGCATTATGCCCTTTGGAACGCCTGAAGATGTCAAAAGAGAAGTCAAGCGAATGATTGACTTATTTGCGCCAGGGCTTGTGATTGCTCCAACCCATGTGCTTGAGCCAGATGTCCCTTGGGAAAACATCGTCGCCTTCTTTGAAGCCGTTGAAGAGTTTGGAAGATACCAATGAAACACTTGACTTACCTTTTACCTTTACGAACGCTTCCATTCGCCCGATTTGCCTCCGCTTTTGTTTTCAAGTTGAATTTGCTCAATTGTGATGCTTGGCTCAATGCCTTTGCACATGTCGTAAACCGTTAAGGCTGCAATTGCAGCGCCCGTTAGTGCTTCCATCTCAGCACCAGTTTGAGCAGCGCACTTAACCGTCACTTCAATGCGAATTAAACCTTGCTTGGTTTGTAAATCAAACTTCACTTCGGCATCGCTTATCGGAATGGGATGGCAAAGTGGCAACAAATCTGGTGTTCGCTTAATTGCAAAGAAAGCAGCAATTTGAGCGGAAGCAAAGACATCGCCTTTGGGAACTTTGCCTTCAGCAATCATCTGCGCAGTTTGCGAACTCATCTTTACAATTGCCGAAGCCGTTGCCGTCCGAACAGTTATCGGCTTTTCAGAAATATCAACCATGCGAATTCTGCTCGCCATAAACCTCACCTACTTTTTCTTTTTCGGTAATCACGAAGACAACCAAAGCCCACTGAAATTTTGCGATTGGTTTTTTCGGTCTTGTTATGAAGCGACATTAGTTCGGACACTTACATCGCCAGCAATTAGCCTTCGTTCGGTTCCTTCTGGCAAAATCAGCCTCAACTCCCCATCAAAAGTTATCCCAGCAGCAGTTCCTTCAACTTCCGTGCCGTCGGGCAGAAATGCACGAACCCGTTTGCCCTTAAGCCAATCAAGTTGGTCATATGCTTGCCAAAACAAATCAAGTTCGTTGTTTTCCCACTTTCCCCACCAAAATTCCAAAGAGCAAAGGACTTTAGCCAAAACTTCAAATCTGTCAAATTCCCTGCTACAAACGATGCTCAAAGATGTGGCAATCGGTCTCAGGTCATCTGGGAAATCGTTTTCAGTGATGTTGACATTGATGCCCACGCCGACAAGCGCCCAAACTTTTTTAGGCTCAGGCTCAAACCCTTCAACCAAAATTCCCGCTAATTTCCGACCAAGTTCGGACACAACATCGTTTGCCCACTTGACGAAAATTCTATCGCTAAACTTTCTCAGTGCTTCGGCTACAGCAACGCCAATCAATAGGCTTAATGTTCCCAAAGGTGGATGCGAATGGGATAGTTGCATCGCTACAGTGAAGTAAAGGTTTTTGCCTGGCGGTGAAAACCACGACCTCCCTATCCTACCCCGCCCGCAAGTTTGCCTGTCAGCAATGACAATTGCGCCGTGTGGTGCTCCATTCAAAATCCATTCACGCACCACATCTTGCGTGGATTCAACAACCTCAAAGAACCTCCAATTTTTGCCAATCCATTTCGTTTGTTGAACAGCCGTTATCACAAAAACTCACTCCTTTTGAAGGGTTCGGTTCCTGCCTGAATCTAAGGTTAATGATGGAACAGATGGCATTGCAGGGTTAGAGATTTATTTTTGCTGATGAGGAAATTATTAGGCTGATTTCTCCCAACTCGCATCTCTTTACAATTGCGATTGTTCCCTATGATTGCAAACGGACTCGTTTGATCAAAGGCGGTAACGATGTGGAGAAATTTGATTGGCTGTGCTTTTTTGAAATCTTTCATTTCATCGTCTATCCTGCAGAAGAGTTCAATGATAAAATCTTCTGTGACAATTGGTTTTGGGCAGTTGAGAAAGGCAAGAGGTGATAACAATGCCGAGCCCATTTCTGGGCATGGACCCTTACCTTGAAAACCCGTTCTTGTGGCCAGGAGTTCATCAAGGTCTAATCTCGTCAATAAGAGCAGCACTAAATGCGATTTTGCCACCCCGCTATTTTGCTGACATTGGCGAACGAGTTTACATCGTCCAGCCAGAACGAAACATCTATCCCGATGTAATCATCTTTGAGTATCCGTCCCCACAAACTCAACAAAGCCCAAAAGGCACAGCAACAGCAGTGACAACAGTTTGCGACCCGCCTTTCGTGCTCACCTACGAGCCTGTTGAAATCAGAGAAGTCTTCGTTAAAATCTTGCCCGTTGGTGAAGAAAGCAGAGCCGAATGGGCAGATAAACTTTTGAGAGAAAAAGGATTAAGGGGCTAAAGTTTTCCGCTCTTTACTGCAAATGTTTTTGGTAACCATTTTCCCTAACTATGCTATGGGCTTTAGACCATAGTTGTTGACGAGGGGCATGACGACCCTGCTACAACACGGTCTTTTGAAGAACTTAGGCAATTTGGTCTGTCAAGCCCTAAATTATTCTGTCTCAAAAGCAAGACACAAGGGGCAGGCGAAGCCTGCCCGAAATTGAAATTTCTTCATGCGGGTTACATCCGCCTTGCTTTTAACCGACAACCTTTTGAGCGTAGAGCGTGTAGAAAAATCTAATTGTGCAGATTTCATCAGCACCTACATGAGAAATTTGGTGCTGCAAGAGCAGCACCTTCCAAAAAGTGCCTTTGGTAGGAGGGGCTTCAGTCCAGAATTTGATTTCAAAAGCGGAGGTGGCTATTATGCGATTGCATCGCAATTTGTTGGTTTCGTTAGTTAGCATGATTTTGCTCCCTTCGGTTTTGAGTGGTCAAAGCATCTACTGTCCTGCTTCCGTCACACCTTCACCGTCCATCCCTGTGCATCTTTGGTGGGGCAGGCAAGGTGTCAAATCAGTGACGCTCCATCTTTATCGTTTGGTGGGCTTTGAAGAAATCCCAAAAACGCAAAAGCCCAAACGCAACTTAGTCTGGAGCAAAGTTGTCATAAGAAAGCCTAAAGAATACGAAACAATCGTGCGAGTTCCGGCATCCCAATTTGGCGTTTATGTCTTGGAGATTACCGCATGAAAGCAAAAGCAAAGTCTGAACTTGAATGTCACCAGCATGGTTCTGGTTGCAAAGAAATCTCCGAAGCGACTTTTAGTCTTCGCAGCGGACGCTCAAACTGGCAAACCCATCAGCGGCTGCTTTGTAAAGTTATTTGACGAGAAAGGCAAACTCGTTTCGCAAGGGCGAACAAATGAAAAAGGTCTTCTCTTGACAAATTATATGCTTGAGCATGTAGTCATTATCGCTACCTCTCCCGACGGCAGCACTGTTGAAATGCCAGTTTGGTCGGAAACGCAGGAGCGTTTCACCGTTTACATCTTCACTGACCGACCAGTCTATCGTCCGAACCAAAGGGTTTACTTCAAAGGCATCGTCAGAAAGTTTGAAAACGGTGAATATGAGCCAGTGACTAACAAGCAAGTTCAAGTTATCGTCCGCAACCCAGAAGACACGGAAATTGCAAAGTTGACATTGAGGACAAATCGTTTTGGCAGTTTTGCTGGCGAAGTTGAATTGCCAGAAAAGGCTTCACTCGGTCGCTA
>JANXCD010000142.1 GCA_025060305.1 Armatimonadota bacterium
ATTACTGGCTGATTGCATTCACCAAATTGATGTTGCTTGTTGGTTCGTTGGTCGTCCGCCAGTTAGTGCTGTCGGTTTTGGCTTTCGTGCTCGTCGCCCTGCTGGTGACCAATACGATTTCTTCAGCATTGACTACGATTTTGGCGATGGAATTCACATCCATGCGATGTGTCGCCATATTGATGGTTGCTGGAATTGGGTTGGACACGATTTTGTTTACGAGAAAGGACAAACAAACGGCGCAAATTTTCCTAAGCCACAAAACTCACCGATCCCATCTGATGTCCCAATAGCCAAAAGCCCCTATGTTCAAGAGCAAGTTCACCTGCTTTATCACTTGCTCAAGGGCAAACCCCTCAATCAATTGCGCAACCTTGTGCAATCAACGGCTGCAGCGGTCATGGGACGACTTTCAGCCTACACTGGCAAAATGGTCACTTGGGACGAAATCATGGTTGACCCCAACAAAAACCCACAACTTTACAACTGGCACATGAGACCGACACCTGAAGATTTTGAGCAAGGCACCGTTGAAATGCCTGCCGAAGGTGTCGTCCCCGTTCCCGGATTGCCAGCAAGGTAAACTCATCGGAAAGGTGAGACCCCTGCCAAACCCGAAAATTTTTCCCCACAATAAACTCAAAAAGCAAGGAAGGATAGAGATGGCGAAAAACATCGCTGAGTTGATCGTGCAGGAATTTCGCAAATGGGCAGTCATGTCACCTACCGACATCCTGAAAGAGTTTCAGGAGTAGTTTGGTGCACAAATCCACGAAGAGTTCTACTACGCTTACCGTAATGGAGACAAAGAATTGCCGTTACTCGTTGCTCATGATGTTGGCTTTCTGCTGATAAATTATGAAGAATGCAGGCAGAAGGGCGCCATAGTGGCTGCTCATGATTTGGCAAATGAACTGAAACACTATCCTTACTTGCTTGAGTTGGACAGGAGAGGGAGTCAGCACTTTGCTCACTATAGGCATATCACGGAAAAGTTTGAAAACTTCCTTTTAGATAACTTGCCCGATTGGCGTCTTTGCAGAAGAACTCGCACTGACATCACAGTCATCTGTCCTGCAATTAACCGCTGTGGCGTCAACATCGTCATCGGTTACTACAAGGAGCATACCCCAGACGAATACATCAAAGTGAATGATGCAGTCTTAGCATATCATGCTGTGTGCAAATTGCTGCAACAACCTGTTCAGCAACCTTTTGAGTGGTTGAAATGAGATTGAATGGCAATATAATGGCAGGCAAGCCACCGATAGAGTGGGGCTCATACCGAACTCAAAATTTGTTTTTAGGGAGTTGTCAAAGATTCAACTTTCTGAAGCACAACGATCTGGCGTGAGACAAAGATAAAGGTTAACTTTAACTGGGTCATTTCTGTCCACCAGAGAAGAAGGCAACCACCTTCTTTTCTCCCCTCTACCTTGTCTTCGGAGTCAGCCTTTGTAAAACTGATTATCCGTCAACTTTAGAAGCAATTTTGGTCATTGATGAATTCTTGCTCTACTTCCACATCTCAGGGAAACCTTCCAGCGATTCTGTCAACCTTCGCCACCCTTCCGTCTTCAGCAACTCTTCCAACTTGCTTCCCCTCTCAACTCCACCCAAAATCACATCACCAAACACAGGCTCACGCCAAAAATCCCCCGTCTCCCACGAGCGTTTGTGGAGCCGGAAAATTTCCCCTGTCTCTGGGTCTTTGGTGTAAGTTTGGTCACTCAAAAGGTTCGTCCAAGCAGTTGCCATTCTGGTGTTAAACTCTCGGTGCTCTTGCAACATCTGACGGACAAAGCGAAGTTCGTCTCGCCACTCTTGCGACCAAATTTCCATCCCTGTCATTATCCACTCAGGGTTGTAGGTGAAACTGGTGCCGAAACCGCTGAAAATGCTGCTCGCTTTTTCAAACTCGCCAGTCGGCGTTTGAGAGACAATAACCTCTATGCTGAGAAAACAATCTTGAGTGGCTGCTACTGGATGCGGTCTGTTGGCTACTAAAAGAGAACCTGAAACCCTTCCATTTCGCACCAAACCATCACTTTCAGCGATAAAAGCGAGATTGAAATCTTCACTTTGTGAACCCATGTATTGTTCAAATCCAGCCATCTCTTGACGAATTCTCTCTTTAAAGATTTTCGTCAGCGGCGGTGTGGGAATTTCAACACTCTCTTTGAGTTTCCAATCTTTGCCAGTCTCTGCATGCCAAATTGCCATAACCAATCGGATGCAATCCTCTTTTGATGACACAACGATGGGCTGGGGTTGTTGAGAAGCCTGTCCGTTGATGGTGAGAATGGTCATGGCATTGCTGCCAAAAGGCGACTGAACGATGTTCGTTTGAAGGTCAATGTAGTCCTTTCTCAACATTGTCTCGCCTTTGCGCAAAAACCAAGCGACCCTTCGTTTCTTATCTTGCCTTATGACGCCTGCACGAAACTCAAAACCTTCAGGGACATGCATCGTCGCTGCTGTCAAGCCTGTTTCAAAGCAGCGAACTTGCTCTGGTCGCCAACTGACCATCTCGTTGGGCGAAAGGAAGCGGAAACTTTTGACGATTTCAATCATTTGTTTTCTGTTGGCTTCGTCAGTGTCTGAAGGGAAAAGCAAAGTGACCAAAATCGCCATAGACTTGCCGGGCAAAATCGCCGTCACTTCACGGTAGTCGTTGGGCAACTGAATTCCTTTTGCAGCGAGAAAGGAGAAGTTGAGAGAAGTTTGAGGGTCAATGGTGTAGGGGTAGCCTAAACCTTCACCGTAGATGGCGATGCCATGCTGAGTTTGTTTGAAAGCGAAGCGTGGGATGTTTCCTGTAAGTTGTGCTGCCAATCGGTTTACTGCTTCCCGCTCTTGCAGCCATTTTTGTGCCACTTGTTTGATGTTGCCGTTATAGCGGACACCTCGTATGATGATAAAATGCAATTCGTCGTCTTTGATGAGAATGGCATTGCCCAAAACTCTGACGCCCCAGAAAGGAGGCAATTGGACAGAGAAGCCATGCAAACGGTCAACGAAAGGATATTTGCCCGCCACTAAGTCTCTCAACCTTGAAATTTGGGAATTAGCAATGCCAAACAAAAACAAAGCAATCAGCACGAGCATGAATGCAAAGCGACACATAGTTTTTCACCTCAAGCCTAATTCTTGACTTTTAGGTTCATCTAAGCCTAATTGATTTGCAAACTTGAAGCAACTAAATTGTGCCATCAGGAATTGGACAAGTTCTGACAATTTGAAACCTTTTTGTAGCAAAATTTGCTTTGGTGAAGTGAAAATGGAGACAAAAGTTTGGAAGGTTGATCCAAATTTGCCTGATCCCAAAGCAATCTCGGAAGCGGCTGAGATGATTCGCAAAGGCGGTTTGGTTGCTTTCCCGACTGAAACTGTTTATGGCTTGGGAGCAAACGCCCTTGAAGAAAATGCAGTGAAAAAAATCTTCATTGCCAAAGAACGACCTATTTGGGATCCCATCATCGTTCACATTTGCGACTTGACAATGATTGAACTTCTTGTTTTTAAGTTGCCTAAAGGTTTCTATGAACTTGCAAAGCGCTTCATGCCAGGACCTTTGACAGTTATCTTACCTAAAAAGCCGAGCGTCCCTGATATTGTAACCGCGGGTTTGCCGAAAGTAGCAATTCGGATGCCCAATCATCCTGTCGCTTTGGAACTAATAAAGTCATCTGCTGTTCCAATTGCTGCTCCAAGTGCCAATCGTTTTGGTCGCCCAAGTCCTACAACTGCCGAGCATGTTTTGCATGATTTAGTTGGTCGCATTGATGGAATTTTGGATGCAGGACCAACTCAAATTGGAGTTGAATCAACAGTTGTTGACTTGACAGAAAATCCACCGAGAATTTTGCGACCTGGAGGTGTAAGTAAAGAAACCTTAGAGCGAGTTTTAGGCGAAGTAGTTGTTGCTGCTAAGGTTCAGCAAGGATTTGAACTTGGTTTACCTTCACCAGGGATGATGCCACGCCATTATGCCCCTTCAGTGCCAGTCATTTTAACGGAAGGGGAGAAAGCAAAATTTTTGGTTGAAATTGAACAAATCAAAAGCCGAGTTTCACCTTCAAGTCAAATTGGTGTTCTTTCACCAGAAGGTTGGGCAAAGGAAAGTAACGGCATAGTTGTTTTCAAATGGGGAAGGTGGGGCAAATGGGATGAACTTGCTCAAAAGTTGTTTGAAGGGCTTCGTTGGCTTGAAAGGCAAAAAGTAGTCGCTATCATCGCACCTTTGCCACCACCAGTCGGATTGGGTTTGGCAATCCGTGACAGGTTGACAAAGGCTTCTTCTTCTGATGACGAAATTTTGGACAAGTAAATTGCAGCCCCAAATTTGCCAAGCAATCTTTCATTCAACTCTATTGCTATTTAATGCAAAGGCTGGTGTCAAAACCGCCTAACAAATTTGCAGTGAAGAACGAGCGTCGTAATTTTTGAAGAGCCAACGAGTTTTGTCAGCGTTCAATCCAAAGGAGTGCAAAGGATTCTGGGTGCAAAGTTAGTGTCAAAAGATCATCTTTCAGAGAAAAAGATTCACCTGTCAAAGCGTTGCGAATTTTCGGTTGATGGAAACCAGTCCATCGCAACCGAACTTTAACAGTCTCTTCTAACTTCAAATTAGAGACGACAGTCAAAACTTGATGATCAAAGTGATGTTGCCAGACAGCAACCATGACTTCTTGGTCAATTGGCTCTTCAATCACCAAGTAAGGATTGGAACGCCAAGCAGGAAAGAATTGAGCCTTTCTCCCTTCAA
>JANXCD010000143.1 GCA_025060305.1 Armatimonadota bacterium
AGGGACAGCCTTGCGGACTGCTCAGTTGATTTTGCATGCGAGAAAAGAGCCTTTCCCCGAACCGAAAGTCAAGCATCCTGAGGTTTTGCTGGAGGGAGCGCTGGGTGGCGAAATTAAGGGCGTCCGCATCCACAGCGTTCGCTTGCCCGGGCTGGTAGCCCATCAAGAAGTCATCTTCGGTTCTGTCGGACAAGTTTTGACAATTCGTCACGACTCTTTGAGCCGTGAGTCTTTTATCCCTGGCGTTTTGTTTGCCATAGAGAAAGTGCTTTCATTGCCACCAGGCGTTGCCTTCGGGCTTGAAAATCTGCTTTGACCATTCTTTTTCTGGAAAGTTAGTTTCAAAAAGGTCATCGCTTATCAAACTCATGACCTTCAAATCAAACTGCGTTCTTTACTCAAAAGTTTGTTGGTGTAACCTTAAGGTCACTACCCAACCGAAGAAATCAAGACAGAAAAATCGGCACACCAGTAGGCGTGCCCTACGAATTGACGAAAAATCTCTCAGAGAGCAGGGCTACTACCGCCCTGCAGAAAAATCGGCATGCCAGTAAGCATGCCTTCCAAATTGACTGCCTACCTTCCCACCTGCCCATCTGCCTACTCAGAGGGCGAGGCTACCGCCGAGCAGAAAAAGTTTATTACGGCTTACCAACACACTTTGAAGTAAAAAGCGTCAAACTAAATTTTGAGCGAAAGTTTCAACGGAAGGTGAAATCAAATGATGGAGCGAATTGGGCTTGTTTGGAACTGGCTCAGTGAAGCGACGAGCAAATTGTCAAGCGGTTGGCGTTCGTGGTCGCAAACTCGTTTTGTTCAAAGTTTTTTGGAGTCTTGGATTTGGGGTTTTATGGCTTTGGTCCGTCCAGTGCCAACTTTGCAAAAGGCTGCCGAAGAAAAACCTGTCTTGTCAGCACTTTGGTTGACGATTCTGCAAGGTTTCAGTTTGGCAATCGGAACGAAATATGCTGCCGATAATGCTGGCTTTGTGGCATCTTGGCTCATCAAAAACTTGCCTTCTTGGTGGCTTGTCGTCCTTTACGCTTTCATCTTCCCACCAGTTCTTTGGTTCGTTAAAGCATCAGTTTTGAACTTGGTTGCCGAACTTTTGGGAGGACCGCCGAGAGGGCTTAGCCTTTTAGCGACGACTGCTGTCGCATGTTCCCCTTTGCTGCTCATTTTGCCAGCAGCATTAATCGCCGTTGCTATTGCTGAGCCTGATTTGAATACTGGTTTCGTCAGCCACCTTTGGTTCGTCTTTGCAATTGGAGTTCATGCATGGTGGGTAGTCTTGACCGTTGTGGCTATCAGGGAAACTTACCGCTTCACCATTGCACAAGCATTCCTGACAATTTTGTTGCCAGCACTTATTGGTTTGCCAATGGCTTACATCATTTATAGTGTTCTTAGCGTTGTAGCGTAAGGTTAGGCAAAAGCGAGATTGGTGAAACCACCATGCCTAAACTTATCGTTGTTGATGGTCACAGTTTACTTTACCGAGCCTTTTTTGCTGTCCCACCATTGTCAACGAAAGATGGAACACCAACTAACGCCGTTTATGGCTTTCTGCGAATGTTGCTGAAATTGTGGCGTGAAGAACAACCTGATTACTTTGTCGTCTCCTTTGATGCTCCCACTCCTACTTTCCGCCACCGAGCCTTCGCCGAATACAAAGCAACCCGTGCTAAAGCACCAGACGCCTTCCGTCCACAAGTTCAATTGCTTAAGCAGTTGCTCAAGACGATAGGGATTGCCTTTTTGGAACTTGATGGCTACGAAGCCGATGACTTAATGGGAACAATTGTCCAAAAAGCAATCCAAAAGGGTTTGCAAGTCGTTTTGGTCACTGGCGACATGGATGCTTTGCAACTGATTGGTGAAGGTGTTACAGTGCTGATGCCAAAACGAGGCATCAGCGAAATAGAGCGTTACGATGCAAGAAAAGTTTTGCAAGAGTTTAGTGTCCCACCGAAGCAAATCCCCGACCTAAAAGGTTTGGCAGGCGACACTTCTGACAATTTGCCTGGCGTTCCAGGCATCGGCGAAAAGATTGCAAAAGATTTGTTGCAACAGTTCGGCACTCTTGAAGCAGTCTTGGAAAATGCCACGCAAATTCCTGTCCCGCGCATTCGTGAAAACCTTCTCAAGTTCTCCGAACAAGCAAAACTGTGCAAGCAACTCGCTACTATCAGAACCGATGCACCTATTGAATTGAACCTGTCTGAACTTGCAGTTGAAAAATGGCGGTTGCGGACCAAAGAGACAGCAGAAATGCTTTTGCGTCTTGAAATGCGAACTTTGCTTGAAGAACTTGGCTTGACAGATTTGCTCGGTGAAGAGCAAGTGGTGAAAGGTCAAATCTTTGCCACCGAGCAAGAATGGCAAAACCTTCTCAACGCTGTCAAGCGACACGGTCGTGTTGCTATTGCCTTTGACATTTATGCTTCTGGTCAAACATCTTCTTTGCGTGGGTTTGCAGTTGCATGGAGCAACGAGGTGGCTTATGTGATAGAAAGGGACGAAGGACAGAAGACAGGGGAGGAGGGAAATTTAGAGGCGTTCGGAGTTGGTTCATTGTTTGCTACCCAAACTGCTCGGCAAACAACTCTGCGAGACCGATTAATCGCCTTGCTATCTGATCCAACGATTGTTAAGATCACTCACGGTTTCAAAAAACTTTTGCACCAATTGAAAGTCAGTGCAGAAGAAATTGAACACATCGGTCGTGATCCACACGGTTTTGAGGATACCGAAATTCTCGCTTACTTGCTCAACCCAGGTCAAAGCGATTACGAACTTAAACGCATCTCCGTTGAACGCAAAGTCTCAACGAAATGGCAAATTGAATGGCAGCAAGCCAATCCCCAGTCCCTGATCCCCAATCCCCACCCTACATGCGAAATTGCCCTTACAACTTTTGAACTTGCCCCTTTGCTTGAGCGTGAAGTTCAAGATGCAGGCATTTGGGAACTTTGGGAGCACATTGAAATGCCGCTGATATTTGTCTTAACGGACATGGAAAAACATGGTGTTCTGGTTGATGTTGACTACTTGCGTCAACTCGGTGACGAAATGATGAGAGCCAGTAAGCAAATAGAAGAGCGCATCTATCAAACTGCAGGAATCCGGTTCAACATTCGTTCGCCACAGCAACTTGCCGAAATTTTGTTCAACAGGATGAACTTGCCAGCACCGAAACGAACTCCAAGTGGGAAACCATCAACTGCAGCACCCGTTTTGGAAGCCTTAGCGAAAGAACACGAAATTGCAAAACTCATTTTGGATTTCCGTGAACTTGAAAAGTTGCGCAGCACTTTTATTGAAGGTTTACTAAGTGCTGCCGACTCTCAAAATCGTGTTCATACAACTTACGACCAAACAGGAACTGCTACAGGACGATTGGCTTCGGCTGAGCCGAATTTGCAAAACATTCCAGCAAGGGGCTATTGGGGCAAAAAAATCCGAAAAGCCTTTATCGCACCGAAAGGCTATCGCCTCATCAGTGCCGATTACTCGCAAATTGAACTTCGCATCTTGGCTCACCTTTCAGGCGACGATGCACTTTGTCAAGCCTTTGAACGGGGAGAAGATATACATACTCAAACTGCAGTCAACATCTTCGGTGTCAAGCGAGAAGAAGTTACCGAAGACATGCGACGAAAAGCGAAGGTGCTCAACTTCGGTATCGCTTATGGCATGAGCCCTTTTGGATTAGCACAACAGTTGGGCATTGAACCTGAAGAGGCTAAGCAAATCATTGACAAATACTTTGAACGCTTTCCGAAAGTTAGGGATTACATTGAGCAAATAGTTGCTTTTGCCCATCAAAATAAGTTCGTCAGGACTTTGATGAACCGAAGGAGATTTTTGCAAGATATTGATAGCCCTGACCAACGAACTTATGAGGCTGCTAAGCGCGCTGCCATCAACACACCTGTGCAAGGGACAAGTGCCGACATCATGAAGGCTGCCATGGTATCTGTTTGGCGTGGTTTGAAAGAAAGAGGTTATGATGCTCATATCACAATGCAAGTCCACGACGAATTAGTGCTTGAAGTCTCAGAGCAACAGGTTCTGGAAGTTGCAAAGTTTGTCAAGCGACAAATGGAAAGCGTTTACAAGTTGCGAGTCCCCCTCGTCGCTGAAATCAAAGCCGGCGATAATTGGGGTGAGATGGAAAAGATTTTGTGAAGGCATGATTAAGAAAAGAAGAACGCTCCTTAACTCAAACAGGGAAGCGATTGCAGGAGAACCACCTTCAATCAAATTTCTTCTGTCGAAAGGCTCTTCTTTCGGCGGTTCATGGAAGCGATTGATGTGCCAAAATGATGTCAGCATCCGATAATCAAAAGTCTATCAAGGAGGGAGAAGTTATGGCTAAGAAATTGGGAGCAGCAATTTGGGGTGCAGGTTGGGTTAGCGGCGAGCATGCAAAGGCTTGGCAAAATAACCCTCACTCGCAAGTCGTCGCTATCGGAAGCCGAAAGGAATCAAGTGCTCGTGCCCTTGCGGAAAGGTTGGGACTTGATTGCAAAATTTACGCCCATCCCGATGACCCCGATAAAGCCTACGAGCAACTTCTCAACGATGAACAAGTTGATGTCATCTCCATTTGCACGCCCAATGACCGACACACCCACGAAGCCATCTTAGCAGCCAAAGCAGGTAAGCACCTCGTCATTGAAAAGCCAATCAGTTTGACTTTGGACGAATTGAAGGCTTTGCGGGATACCATACGGGAAACGAAGGTCAAAACCGTCG
>JANXCD010000144.1 GCA_025060305.1 Armatimonadota bacterium
TGTTGGACCATTTCATCGGTGACTTGGATTTTCGTCCGCTTCAGTTTTAGACCTTTGTATTCTCCCAGTTGGACTTCTGGCTTGGTGATGATTTCAGCGACGAACTTAAGGGGTTGATTTTCGGCGAACTGAATGTCTCGCCACTCAGGCAAGGTGACAGGCTCTAAATTTTGTTGCCTCAAGGCTGTCGTCAAAGCCTCAGGCAGCAGGTCTTCAAGAATTTGCTTCCGGATTTGCTCTTCACCGACCCAACGCTTAATTAAGCCTTGTGGAATGTGACCGGGTCGGAAACCTGGAACTCTCAAGTTTTTACTCAAGTTTCGGTAAACTGCATTGGCAGCACGCTGGACTTCTTCAACAGGAACTTCAACTTGCAACTCCCAAACATAAGGCTCTTTTTGAGCGACTTGAACACTTGACAACTGCATCTTCGTCCCTCACTTCCTCAAAGTAGGATTTTCAAAAGGCACAAACATTTTAACGACACCTGTAGGCAAAGGACAATTATGATAAGCCTTCCTCAACTCAAAAGTTTGTCAGTGCATAGTCATGTTACTACTCGCTGAAAAAATAGAAACTGAATTCAAGAGCGATGAATTTTTATCAATCAACAGGGAAGCATAACTTCATCATTCCAGCAACCTGACTGACAATGTTGACGCAAGTCTTTTTATTACGCTAAGATTTTAAAAGACGAGAAGGTGATGAGAAGTGAACGGCATTGAAATGATAGGCAAACTTCTGCTTGTCTTTGGATTTTTCTTGATTCTTTTTGGCGGAGTTCTAATCTTCGCAAGTAAACTGGGACTAAGTTGGAAACCTTTACCTGGCGATATTGTCATCAAGCGTGACAATTTCACCTTTGTTGCACCTATTGCAACAAGTTTGCTTGTCAGCCTCGTTTTGACGATTTTGTTTTGGCTACTTAGCATGCTTAGGCGTTAGGGTGATTTGAAGATGCGTCTTGAAGAACTTGATTACGAATTGCCCAGTGAATTGATTGCTCAAGAACCTATTGAGCCGAGGGACCACGCCCGTCTGTTGGTCTTGCACAGAAGCACAGGCAAAATTGAGCATCGCCACTTTTACGAATTGGGAGATTACCTTGACTCTGGTGATGTCATAGTTATCAACGACACGAAAGTCATAAGAGCGAGGTTGCATGGAATCCGTCCTGACACTATGGGCAAAGTTGAAGTTTTGCTTTTGCGACCCGAAGAAGATAATCCATACTTGTGGCGAGTTTTGCTCAAACCGAGTAAAAGGGCAAAGCCTGGTCTTAAATTCATTTTTGGTGAGCAACAAGGAAAAGTTAGCGCTGAAGTTAAAGAGCGGTTGCCTGATGGCTCTTTTCTTCTGCTTTTTGACCGAACTCGTGGCGAACTTTTGTCTCTCCTTGACCAAATTGGCGAAATCCCTTTGCCACCCTACATCAAAACCAAGTTGAGCGATGATAGAGCATATCAAACCGTTTATGCCAATGAACCTGGCTCTGTTGCTGCCCCGACGGCTGGTCTTCACTTTACCGAAAGGTTGCTCAAAGATTTGCAAGAGAAGGGCATAAAGATTGCCAAGATTACGCTCCATGTGGGATGGTCAACCTTTAAGCCTATCAAAAGCGAAATTGTTGAGCATCACAAAATCGGCGATGAGTTTTACAGAGTGCCAGTTGAATCGTCACAAATTATCAACTCGGCTTGGGAACAAGGTAAAAAAGTGGTAGCCGTCGGAACAACTTCAGTTAGAACCCTTGAAACCGTTGCCGTTGACCATCATAAAATTGAAGCCAAAGAAGGCTGGACTGAATTGTTCATCACTGTCGGTCATCAATTTAAGGCGGTTGACGCTCTGATAACAAATTTCCATTTGCCCAAGTCCTCAAACCTTTTGTTGGTCGCTGCCTTTTGCAAAGGCGTTGAGAAAATCCTAAGGGCTTATGAAGAAGCCATAAGGCTTCGTTATCTTTTCTACAGTTTCGGCGATGCTATGTTAATTTTGTAGCACAAAACTTTTGAACCTTTAATGCAAAGCCCACTGGCGCAACTAACTTTTTGTGAACATTTTTTCGGGCAAACTATCGTCTGCCCCTACAAAACGGCTTCAAATACACAAATCCTGATAAGGTTGAACGAGTTGACATGTTAGGCACTGAGGCATTAAAATTTTAGCCGGTTTTTGTTGTTAAAACAAACATGAAATTTGTTTTGAGGTTTACAAGCAGTGAAATTTTGAATTTGGAGAGGTGATGAAAAGTGGTGTTGAGAGTTTGGTTGGCTTTCACATTTTTGATTTTCGTTGTCGCAAAGGCTGCAAGTCAAAACAACATTTCGGTAGCCTTTTTGGGAGTTACCGATAAAAGTGGCTATGCTGGTGCGGTTTTCAAAAGCCAAGTTGGCGACGCAATTTTGTCGGCTTTGAACGGCACTAATGTTTTCTCAGTCCGAGATGCCCGTGAAAAAATTGAACTACCAGCAGATAATCAAGCCATCGCAAAAGTTGCCGAAGAACTAAAAACACACGGCGCAGTCCATGCAAAAGTTCAATCCCTTACCGTCATCAAACCCAAAAGAGACCCGATAGTGAAGATAGTTTTGGAGGCAGAACTCATTCTACTAAAGGTCCCTCAAGTCGCTTTCAAGGTAAAAGCCGAGGGTGAAGGCAATGACCCAGCGGAAGGAAAAGCATTGACAAAAGCAATAGAAAAAGCAGCATCAGAAATTGCCCAGCAACTCAGTGAAATTGTCGCATTGAAAGGACAAGTCCTGCTCCCACCAACTTACTCTATCATCCCAGCAACCCATTACAAAGACCGAGACCAAATTTACGGGCGAACTGTGCGAATTAGTTTGGACATGAAAAGCGGAATCAAAGTCGGCTCTGAAATTGCGATTTTGCAAGGCGACAAAATGATTGCTGAAGGCGAAATCGTTGAAGTTGACATCGGAAGTAGCCTTGTGGCTTTGAGGAGGGTTATGCCTGGCGCTCAAATCCGAATTGGCGATGAAGTTCGCATCACTTCTATCCCTCATTATGCCCGCAAATTACCACTTCCAATTCAAAAGGAGAGAGAATACAAGCGAGTTGAACACGATTTTGGATGGGCTTTGTTTATCACTGGAATTGCGATAGGTTTGATTGGCGAATGAAAGACAAGGGACACAAAAGTAGTAAAGAGCGAAGCGTCAATCTTGCAACAACGCATTTCATAACATCACATTAGCGTTTGAAAGATTTTCAGCATATCGCCCTCTCAAATCGTTTAGTCGGACAATCACCAAATCCCTAAGCATTTGCATTCCGTGTTTTAAGGTTTGAACTTTCGTGTTTGGGTCATTGAGCCAACGAATGGGAATTTCGGCAATCCTATACTGGAACTTGCGGGCAAGGTAAAGAACTTCAACATCAAAAGCGAAGCCATTAAGAGTTTGAAGTTTGAAGATTCGTTCGGAAACATCGCCACGAAACAATTTGAAACCGCATTGAGTGTCCCAAATCCCTGGAGTTGCCAACACTTGCACGACCAAGTTGAAGAAGCGACCTAACATTTCTCTGTGCCAAGGCTGCCGTATGAGCAACTGAGACTGTGGCAAACCACGACTGGCTATTGCAATCTCTGCTTCGCCCGAAATTAAAATTGGAAGCATTTTGTCAAGTTCATCAATAGGGGTTGAAAGGTCGGCATCGCTGAAAAGGCGATATTGTCCCTTCGCTGCCAGCATCCCCCTCTTAACTGCGTAACCTTTCCCACTGTTTGGAGAATGCCTAAGGACTTGGAGATTGGGTAACTTGTCGGAAAAAGTTTTTGCCAACTCGCTTGTCCCGTCAGTGCTGCCGTCATCAACGACGATAACCTCAACTTCATACATTTCAACTTGCCATCGCTTAACGGCATCCTGAAGGTAAAAGTGAATTTGTCCCAAAGTTTTAGGCAATCGCTTCACTTCGTTGTAGGCTGGAATTACAATGCTCAAAAAGTATGTTTGCCTTTTCATCCATGTCGCACGCTCCAATCATAACCTATTTCTTGGTCATTGTAGGGTCTCCTAAGTTCATCAGGGTTGGCGTAATTGTAAGGACGATTGGGGCAATTTATCAAGAAAACCGTCTCGTCTCCGATAGCAGTGAACCCATGCCAAACTCCTGGCGGGATGACAAGCAAAATTGGGTTTCGCTCACCCATGTGAAACACATTTAATTCGCCCTTTGTAGGCGAATTTTCTCGTCCATCCCAAAGTGCTACCTTCGCCATACCTTTGATGACGCAAAATCTGTCGGTTTGCTCACGATGACAATGCCACGCTTTGATGATGCCAGGGTAGCAAGTTGTCAAGTAAACTTGCCCAAATTGGTCAAAGAACTCATCATCGCATCGCAGAATTTCCATCAACCAACCCCGCTCATCAGCGTGAACTTTCAATTGCTTGACAATTACGCCTTCAATCACTGGTCTCACTCCTTTCTTGCGTTCCAGTCAGTTAGCATCAACTCTTTTTCTTCGGTAAAAATTTCACCCAAGAAGAATTTAGCATTTGACTTTTCAGGATGACAAACTTCTTCTTCGGCAACTATGGAGGCGATTTGAAAGAGCAAAGAGTTTGCATCGCAAGGATGAAATGGAACGAACGCAATGAACCTGTCGGCAAAGTTTGGAAATGGCACGAAAGTGATTGGAAAGAGCCCGGCATTGACGGTAAAGTCACGCCCATTTTACCAGCATCCGTCGCTTGGCAGTGAGTCGTTGGTATCC
>JANXCD010000145.1 GCA_025060305.1 Armatimonadota bacterium
AAAGATGCGGTAGCAAAAAGGCGAATGCGTACATTAGCCGCTCTTCGGCTGTAAAAATTTTTGGAGATTTCAACCGCAGCCATTCTCCATCATAGGTTCGGTAGTTAGGTCGCAAGGATGCTTCGTGGAAGGTAGACAAAGCCTCGTCATCTCGCCCCAACACAAACAAGGCGTAGGCTTTCACAAGCATCGGAAAAGCGTTGTCTTTGTCCCGTTCGCTCAGTTCAGTTGCCAATTTCAGCAATTTTTCGGCGTCTTGGCGTTGCTTTTCGTTTTCAATTCGCTCTGAAGGGACGGCTTGCATCCAGTAGCGCAATCCAAAAACGCCAACCCAAACTTCACCTGTTTGCCGATACAGTCGTTCGTAAGTGAGCCATCGTTCCCCATCTTCCATTTCGTAAACGAGCCATTCTTCTCTGCCTTCCAATTTTTCGGCATCCCTAATGCCACGATACAAAGGGTCAGTTGGCTTAGGCAAAAGTTCCATCGCTTGCGAAGGCGATTTGAAAGTCAAGATGAGCGCATCCCACATCAAAATTCGCCTGAGTTCAGGATGGCTTAGCAGCGTGATGAGCGGGATGGCAAAAGCGATGATGAAGATGATGAACCGCCTTGCCATTTCGGTTCACCTCTCAATTCAAAATCAAGCCATTGGACAACTTCACGACCGAGCACCCGCCATTGCCAATGATGCATTTGCTCGCTTGGCTTGGTTTGCTCTTGAACTGGCAGCATTAGCATCAGAAGCGTCAACCCCATGACGACCAACCCGCCTATCGCCGAAGATGTCAGCCTGAAGGCTGGGTTTGTGAGCCAGTGGGAAGGGATTGGTGACGAAGGCGCTTTCGGAGTTTTTAGCCTTGACAAAACTTTTCGGTCAAAGTTGGGCGAAGGAGTTATTGATGGGTAAGAGCGAAGCATTGCTCTCATTTGCTCCCATTGATGCCAAACTTTTCGGCAATTTTCGCAATTTTGAAGGTGAGCGAGCAAAACTTGTTCGTCCTTTTCAGCCAACATTCCGTCAAGCCAAAGGCTTAACAACTTTTGCGCTTTTTTGCATTGCATCTTCATCACCTGTTTCGTTGAGCGTTGCGTGTTCTGTGTTGAGCGTCAAATCTTGACATACCGAATTTGCCGACCTGCCGACTTGCCCACTTGCCGATTGAGGCTACCCAAACAACTCCTGCCAAATTTGTGCAAACTTTTTGCGGGCTTCAAAAAGCCTTGAACGGACAGTGCCGATAGGAATTGAAAGCACTTGCGCAATTTCATCGTAACTTAGTTCGTGCATCTCACGCAAAACGAGAATTAGACGAAGATTTTCGGGAAGGCGAGCCAAAACTTTGTCAACTTGCCACTTCTTCAGAATTCGTTCTTCAACTTCGTGCCAGTTGACGCCTTCAAAAAGTTCGTAGTCGTCGGGCAAAGGCTCAACAGGTTTCCGTTGGCGCAGTTTCATCTTGCAAGTGTTGATGGCAATTCGGTAAAGCCAAGTTGAAAACTGCGCTTCGCTGCGAAAATCGCTCAAATGCTCAAAGGCGAGCAGAAAAGTTTCCTGCGCTGCATCTTCGGCGTCGTCTTTATTGCCCAACAACTGAAAAGCCAAGTTGACAATTCGGTCACGGTAACACTCAACCAACTTGGCGAAGGCTTCTGCTTCGCCAATTTTGCTTTTTGCGACCAAATTGCTTTCTTCGGTCTCGTGCATCAAAGAAGGCGACAGCAAACTCGCCCTTGCAAATTGCATTTTTTCAGCCCGCCTTGTTCGCTCGTCGTTTCAATCGGATTGGTGCAGTCAGGCAAATCACAAACTCAAAAATTACCGCCAAAAACTTTCTGCTTTTTTCCTGTCCGCTTATTTGATGCCACATCGCTTCAAAAAGTTCGGTAGCAGTTACGCAGTTGAGTGTAGCAACTGTCTTAATGGTTAACCTGATATTTGAAATCATCCTTTGCATCACCCACCTTGAGTGAGGTGGCATCAAATCAAAACTGATTATCTGTCAGGTTGCGGGCGGATTTCATCCGCCTGCTCTTTATGCAATTTGTTGTGCGGCATACTATAAAGCGACATTTCAAATTCTTCACAGAAGGGGGAAGGATAAGCATGGAAGCACCTATAAAGTTGGGCATGATCGGTTGTGGCGGAATTGCAAAAGCGCACTTGAGGGCTTGCATGCAATTAAGCCATTTGTTTCGCATCGTTGCCTGCTGTGATGTCCGAAAGGAAGCAGCGGAAAAATCTGCTGAGAGCGCAGGCAACGCTTTAGTGTTCACTGACTACCGTGAGATGCTGAGCCATGCCGATATAGACGCAGTTGATATAACTTTGCCCCACCACTTGCACGCCGAAGTTGCCATCGCTGCAGCGGAAGCGGGCAAACATGTGCTTGTTGAAAAGCCTATGGCAAACAATTTGGCGGAAGCAAAGTCAATGGTTGATGCAGCGGACAAGTATGGTGTGACTTTGATGGTAGCCCAATCGCAAAGATACATGGCTGAACATCGGGAAATCAAGCGACTTTTGAACGAGAAAGTTATAGGGCAAATTTTGTATGTTCGTGCCAGTGTTGACCAACACCTTGCTGCCATTCGCCCATTAGGTGATTGGCTTTTCAAACGCTCTCTGGCAGGTGGCGGTAGTGTCATTAGCATCGGAGTTCACAAAATTGACCTTTTGCGTTGGCTCGTCGGCGAAATCGTTGCCGTTTTCGCTGTTGAGCGCCAAAGCCCTATCAACCCTGGCATGGATTGCGAAGATATTTCCGTTGCCATTTTGGAGTTTGAAAATGGAGCAGTTGCAGACTTGGCAAGTTTATATGCAGCAAAAGCATCACCTTGGAGTGAACTTTTGGCAATTTACGGAACAGAAGGTGTCATCCACAACATCGGCGGTTGGCATATTAACAGCGATAAAGTTTCCGAATGGAAAGGCAAATTCGCCAAGTTGGAAATTCAACCTGAAGACCCATTCCGAAACGAACTGGAGCATTTTGGCAATTGCCTTTTAAGCGAGCATGAGCCTCTAACCAGCGGTCATGACAATTTGAAAACGATGGCAGTCATTGAAGCCATTTACCTTTCAGCAAGGGAACAATCTCGTGTGGAACTTAGCGAAGTGATGGCTACATAGTTTGATTGCAACATGCCTTATCATGTTTCCAAACTCAAAGGATTTTCAGCATTCTCTCAATAGCCTTTCTGGCTCGGTTGGCGATGTCTGGTGGGACATTGACTTCATAAACCATGTCCCGCAAACTTCGGTAGACTTTCGGCAGTGTGATGGTCTTCATATATTCGCAGATGGCATCTTCCTTGATGGGCACAAATTCTTTGTTGGGTGCTTCCTTCCTCATTCGGTGTAAAATTCCGATTTCAGTTCCTATCAAATGAATTGGCGCAGATGAGTTACGGACATGCTTTATCATCCCGCTCGTGCTGTAAATGAAAGTCCTTTCAGATGGCAACTTGCCTTCACACAAAGCATACATGCATTGGCTTATGCAACCGCATTCTGGATGCAAAAGAAGGTCAGCATCAGGGTAGCGCTCAAACAAACTTTGAATGTTTTCTGGACGAATTCCAGCATGGACATGACACTCGCCCATCCAAAGATACATTTTTCGTCCTGTTACTTGCTGAACATAAGCGCCTAAAAACATGTCTGGAAGAAACAGGATTTCTCGGTCAGGTGGAATTGATTGAATGACCTTGACGGCATTAGCAGAAGTGCAGCAGTAGTCAACTTCGGCTTTAACTTCAGCAGTTGTGTTGATGTAAGCGACAACTATCGCATCAGGATGCTTCTTTTTCCACTGACGAACCTGTTCTGCGTTAACAGTGGCTGCTAAAGAGCAACCTGCTTCAGGGTCGGGAATTAGAACTTTTTTATCAGGACACAAAACCGCTGCTGTTTCTGCCATAAAATGAACACCGCAAAAGACAATCACATCTGCATCAGTTTGTGATGCTTGTTGCGATAATTCTAAAGAGTCACCAACGAAATCGGCAAGGTCTTGAATGATAGGGATTTGGTAGTTATGAGCCAAGATAACAGCATTGCGTTCCTTGCGTAAGCGATTGATGGCATCAACGAGTTCTTGTTCGGTCATGTTTCGTATCTCTTCGTCTTGCTCAATTGCTTTAGTCGCCTCTGTGCAAGCGACGGAAGGTCTTGAAGCCGATAGTTCAGTTTCTAACACGAAAGTTCACCTCTGTGTCAAAGGCAACAATCCAAGATTTTCAATTTAATAGCATAGCACAGCCACTTTGTGGCTAATAGCATAACCGAAAGAAAATCAGCAGGTCAGCAAATTTGCGAGTTGGCAAATTCGGTCGTCAAAAGGTGAAAACGATAGCGTTGCCTTTTTCAGGGAACATTTGAGAAAAAGCAGTCATTTGACAGCCAATGGACTTTGCTTTTGTTTCAACCACTCAATCGTCCTTTTAAGCCCTTCCTCAAGCGATACAAGGGGCTTATAACCAAGTAGTTTTTGCGCCTTTGAAATATCAGCAAGAGAATAGCGAATATCGCCGGGTCTTGGCGGTTCATAAATTGGTTCAATGTGGTCAACACCGACCAGCGAACGAATGAGCCTGAAAAGTTCATTGACGGAAGTTTGTTTGCCAGCACCGACATTGAAAACTTCGCCAGCAACACCTTCAGCCTTAGCAGCAAGCAAATTGGCTTGAACACAATTTTCCACA
>JANXCD010000146.1:0-4416 GCA_025060305.1 Armatimonadota bacterium
GCAATTTACAGGCGTTTGGTAGAAGAAGGAAGGGTTGAGTTGGCAAACGATTTGGCAACAGCGATTATGAACAAAGGTATGGCACTTAGCGATTTAGGTCGCATATCAGAAGGGATAGGATGCTATGAAGAAGCGATTGCAATTTACAGGCGTTTGGTAGAAGAAGGAAGGGTTGAGGTAGCAAAGGATTTGGCAGCAGCGATTATGAACAAAGGTTTGGCTTTAGAACAGTTAGGAGAATGGCAAAAAGCATTGGAGTGCTACAACGAAGGCATCGGATGGTGGGAGAGACTGGTAGAGGCTGGAATGACACACCTCGTGCCTGACTTGATAAAAGGCTTTACAATTCGTTTTGACCTTCATCGTCGGCTTGGAAATTGGGGAGAGGCTGCAGAAGATGTGAAGCGTGTCCTGATTTATGTTGCGCCATTTCTTGAGACGCCTTCGCCACCTGAATTATTGATGCGTGGGTTTTCGCTTTTCCTTAAAATCCTTCGTTCGTTGTCAGATGATGAGAAAGCACAGTTGTATGCAACCCTTGGCGATGATGCAGAAGAAGTGATGGAATTGATAGAAGTTGAGCGATGATGCGAGTAAAAAGTCACTTTACGCTTTTCGTCTATTCCTAAAAAAATTTGCGGGCAGATTTCATTCACGAAAATTTGCTGTCGGATTTTCATCTGCCTCCACATGAAAATTTTGCCGAACAAATTTTGCACTCAAAAATTCGTCATCAACCATTGGCTGAAGCCGATGGCATAAGTGACCGAGCATTAACAAACTTTTGTGGCGAAAGAGCGACCTGCAAAAGCCAAAATTGAAGGGGTGAAATAGTGGTGACAGGAAGAAAGGCGATTTTGGCGACAACCTTTGGTTTGGTAGCCCTTTTTGCAGCAGCCCATCCTGTCCTTGACCCAGATATGTGGTGGCATCTTTCTGTCGGCGAAGCAATTTGGCAAAAGGGTTCACTCTATTTTGTTGACCCGCTTTCTTTCACCAACTTGAAGGTTTGGGTGAACTCTCAATGGCTTTCCGAGGCAATTTTTGCCATGCTTAACAAAATGGCAGGAATTGGAGGGCTTGAAGTTACGGCTCTATTTTTGAAGGTTGCTGTCTTCTTGCTCGTCTTCGCATCAATGTCTGCTGAACCGCTTAGAAAACTTTGGCTGACAATTCTTTTTGCTTTCGGCGCTTTACCTGTCATGGGCGGATTGCGACCCCAACTTTTCAGTTTCCTGTTCATCGCTTTACTTTCCTTGACAATTCACAAGCAGAGGCAATCGGCAAATGCTAACAGCGAAATCCAAAGCAACAATTTTTGCGGGCTTCCCATCTTTGTTTCGCTTCCGATGCTTTTTGCTCTTTGGGCAAATCTTCATTCCTTCTACCCAATTGCTTTCTTTTTGCTTGTAATTGCCATTTTCGCCGATTGGGTTAATGAAAAGAAGGGAATGAAACCTGTGATGGGATTGGCTTGGCGAAAGCAAATGGCTTTTGCTCTATTTTTTTGCATTTTCGCTGTTATGCTCACTCCCTTTGGTTGGAACAGCGCCAAGCAAGTAATTGTCAACATCGTCCAAAGCAGTCAATTGCCCATTGAAGAGTGGAAACCAGCGCCACAAATGAGTCACCCTTTAGTCTTGATTTGGGCTTTTTTGCTTTTGCTCTGGTTTTTCTGCCTTGCTTGGTCGCCCAAGCGACCTGATGCCCTTGAACTTTTCTGGGGCGCATTTGTGACTTTGAATGCTTTAACTGGAGTGAGGATGATCGCTCTTTGGTGCATGCTCATTGCACCTTTCGTTTGCGAGCACATAAATCAATGGTTTAGCAAAAGCGAAAGGCTAAAAGCAAAAACTGAAGCACCCAATTGGATGCCTGCCCTTACAGTTGTTCTTTTGGCTTTACTTTCAATTTTCATTTTGTCAGTAAGGTTTTCGCCTGAAGAGTTCACCAAGCGTGAGCGCAAGGAATATCCTCGTGGCGCTGTTGTTTGTGCGATGGAGCGTGGCTTAAAGGGCAATTGCCTAACTTCTTACGATTGGGGTGGATATGTCGCTTGGCAAACGAAAGGAAATCTCAAAGTTTTTGTTGACGGTCGTGCCGACTTTTACCCTTTGAAAGTCATGCGTGATTTCATTGCCCTTTACTATGGCAAAAGCAAATGGAAACAAATTTTGAACCGATATAAGGTTGACATTGCTATTGTTTCTCCTGATGCTCCTGTTGCCAGCCTGCTTGCTTTAAGTGATGATTGGCAATTGATTTACCGTGACAAAGTTGCTGTTATTTTCCTTCGTCGTGCTTCTTTGGCTTTTCACCAATTCCAACAAGGGAAACTCCGAAGGGAAAATTGAAGAAAGGAATTATCTCTGCTTCAAATTTCAAGAGCGATATGAGGGCTCTGTTCATCGTTTCTGGAAGTTCAATCAAAGCAGTTGCAGGTTCTTTGTTTCGCATTAGAAAGTTTTGTATTTTTCGGAAAACAAAAACGGCTGGCAGCAAAGGGCAAATGGCGTAACTTAGTTTTTTGATCTCAAAGCCTGCTGCTACCAACTTATCCTGAATTTCGCCGTAAAGGTAACGCCTTCTGTGCTCTAAAGCAATGTCATGGACACTCCACAAACTCATGAAAGCGGGGACAGTGAAGACGACAGCACCTTTCGGTTTGAGAACACGCCATATCTCCCTCAAAGATTGAAGGTCATCGTCAAGGTGCTCAAGGACATCAAGGATGGCAACGAGTTCAAATTTGTTATCGGCGAAGGGCAAAATTTGGGCATCGCCCAAAACAAGTTCCTTCACGCCACGGCTTCGTGAAAATTTCAAAGCAAAGAACGAAGCATCAAGCCCTACAACTTTACCCCAATTTTTTAGCAGGGAAAAAGACCCACCTGTCCCGCAACCCAAATCAAGGATGACAGGATTGCTGCTTTGTGGCTTCCAAAACCGACTGATAAGTGAACGAACGATGAACCTTCGTCCGACAAACCACCAATATCTGTCTTCAAGGCGAGCCATCTTTTCCAATTCACTCGGAGCCACAAAAAAGCCTCCTTGAATGCAGGTCTCAAATTTGAGCGTTTCAGAAATGAACAGAATTTTGTGGGAAAATTTTGTTTGTCCTTAGCCTTCATCTCGTCGCCAAAATTCAACTTAGCACTTTACATCCCTTGCGTCAACCTTTCTTTTCGGCAAAGACCGAAATTTCCTTCGGCAAAAGAGGTGAGTTTTAGTATGTTTTGGTCTTTAGCCTTTGCAACGATAATGCTAACAGTGCCTTCAGTGAAATTTTCAAAGGGTGCATTCATTGGTGCTTTCAATTCAGAAGGTCAAACTATAACCGTAACTGCACCATTAGGCGAAAATTGGGTTTCAAGAGAACAAGTCCATCGTGAAGTTTTGTTTCGTGGCTGGAAAGCGCCTTTGACATCGGCTCAGATGGCTGAAGTGGCGAAAGGGCTTGAAGCCGACTTCGCTGTTGACATCTTAGTGAACATTGTAAGGGCAAGACGAAACTACCGACTGGTCATAATGCTTCGCTGTGTTTCCGCCCAATTTGGTGCAATCACTTACTTGTCTCAAGAGCAAGCAAGCCTATCAAGCCTTAACGAACTTGAAACAGTGGTTGACAAAATTTCGCAAATTTTGTTTGCAAAAATCCCAAAGCAAATTCCGTTTGCAATTGTTCAACTTCGTGAGGGCAAAAGGCGAGTTCACCTGATAGCGAAAGAGGGAGAATGGAAGCGCAAGTCAAAATTGCTTTTCTTTAGAGACACAGGCGGTCATTTAACTTTGCTTGGCGAAGGGCAAATTGTCACGACAGATTTGCTCATCGGCGGTAGCAGATGGCTTCTTGAAGCCGATTTGACAGAAGTTAAGTTTGACCTTCGTGCTGGCGATAAAGCAATTCAAGTCTTCAAACTACCAAAAGAGTTCGCTAAGTTACAGTGAACCAAAAGACTTTGGATTTTGGATAGCAGGAGTTTTGCAAATAACAGCATAAACCTAACTTTGTTGCGAAACAGCCGAACAGCCTATTACCCATGAATTACGCATTTGCAGTTGTTTGTGGGGGCAGACAATAATCTGCCTGAAAAATCACATTCCAATTACCTTGCCAAAACCTTGCCAATTAATTTTAAGCCAATCGGCGATTGTAGCAGCCACATCAGCGAAAGTTTCTCGTGTCCCTAAAAATTCGCCCTTTTGAAGTTTTGGTGTCCAAATCAGCAAAGGGACATACTCTCGGCTGTGGTCAGTGCTTGGTGTCGTTGGGTCGTTGCCATGATCGGCAGTGATGACTAACAAGTCGCCATCACGCAACTTGCGCAAAAAAGCACCAAGCCATTCGTCAAACTCTTCAAGGGCTTTTGCGAAACCCTTAGGGTCATTGCGGTGACCGTAAACGGTGTCAAA
>JANXCD010000146.1:4426-4690 GCA_025060305.1 Armatimonadota bacterium
TTCAACTTGCTCCATGCCTTCTCGGTTGTCGGAAGTGCGAATGGCTCTTTTGATGCCACGACCAGCGAAAATGTCATCAACTTTTCCGACCGTAACAACTGTCAATCCATTTTCCGTCAAGACATCAAGAAGGGTAGGGTAGGGCGGTGGGACGGAGAAATCTTTTCGGCGAGGTGTTCGTTTGAAATTGTCTGCTTCGCCGATAAATGGTCGTGCAATAACTCTCGCAACTTCGTGTTCATTGCGCAAAATTTCTCTTGCGAT
>JANXCD010000147.1 GCA_025060305.1 Armatimonadota bacterium
AGCACGGTTGAAACCGCCGAAAATCGTCAAAAAGCAAAGGTCACGCATTGACAAATTTTTGCTGCCCAAAACGAAAAGCAACATTCGGTCAGGACCTGCAAAATGCAAATCGTGAACAGGTGAACCCAACTGAGCACGGATGCGAGTTATGCCAATGGCAATCAAAAAGTAGCCTGCAAAAAACAAAACAGAAAGCCACCAACTCATCCCTTGCTGAACGCACAAAACCGTTAATCCAATAAAGCAAGCGATGAAACCCAAAGCCCAAATCATTTCGGAATTGAAACTGCTTTTCGTTTCGGTTGCGATGGAAACCTTCAATTTCGCATTTGCATATAAATTCAATCGCTTAGTTTGTTCACTCTGCATTTCGCTCTCTTGCACGCTTGCACTCTTATACGCTTGCACTTCTGAACTTTTGTGAAGGCTTTCAAGTTCCTTCTCTTGCACACTTACATGCTTCCACGCTTGCATGCTTTCTCTTAATTTCGGCATCAGAGCCAGCAAAGCCCAAATAGCATAAGCGCCAAATTGTTGCTCTTCGGCATAAGGAAATCTCGGCAATCCCCACCATCCTGTCATTGCTGCCAAAATTCGTTCAATTTTCCAGATGAGGTAGAAAACCCAGCAAGAAAGTGTCAAGTCAACAGGCATCAGGAAACCCAAGCCGACACCAAAGGGAAGCAAAGTTATGGGCGTCCAGCCGATAGCATTCAATGGTCGGTTCGGAAAAAAAGGGCTTAGGTCAAAAAGCCAACCGCCCATGCTGGGAATGTTTGGGTAAAGGAAATGCAGACCGTTGAGTAGGTTCATGAACCCAGCCAAACCCAATCCTGCCCAGAAAACTTTTTGGCGAAGTAAGGGCAATTTAGGGGTCAAAATTTCCAACGGGATTTGAGCGATGGGATAACTGAGCCTTGCCTTTTCAGTCCAGTCTCGCAAAAAGATCCTGCAAAGGCACAACATGCCCAAGCCGAGAAAAAGTAAAAATGCGCCCCACCAAAGTAAAGCAGGAAGCCAACCTTGAACGATGCTCCAACTCTCAAAAGTCGCCAAGCCCGTATAAAAGCCACGCAAAGCATCTTTGTCCCAAACGACAAGAAGTTTAGGTAAATGGGGCAAAATGGTGATATTCCAATCGTTTCCTTGACCAGCAAACCAAACTGGGTGAGCGATAACGGACAAAAGCGGCTGAAGCAAATCCAGCCCGAAAACAGCGGAAGCAACGGAAAGGCTGACATAAAGCCAAAGTAATTTTGAAGGCGGAATTGAGCGACGGAACAAAATCCGTGCTAACTCGTTGATGATGGCAACAACAAAAATCGTAGCGACGACATTGACAAAAAGCGAAACTGTTGACGGGCGCATCTGCCCTGTCATTAAACCGTAAGCGTCCCAAAGAGCATTGAGTGCAATGAAAATAAAAACGAGCAAAATTATCAAAAGCCCCACCGTCCGCAACAAAGCACTAAGGTTTTTTAAGCGATTGTCAACTTTATTTTAGCGCTTTTCGGCAGGTGCTGCTTTGAACATCGGGGGCTTTGGTTTGAAACCTTCAGGAACTTCCTGACCTCGTTGACGACCACTGAGCACATAAACACCTGCGACAATTGCAATGACCGCCAATATCACCAACACCGCTAACCAGTTCGGTACAGGTTTCTTCATCATCTTCCTTCACCTCTCTTAACCAACCCATAAGCACTAACAGACTTTGCAGTTAAGAGTTATGCGGTCGGATATAAGGGCAGATGAAATCTGACTGATTTGTTGAACTTTCGCAAAGGTTTTCAGCAGACTCTCATCTGCCCTTACTAAACAACGCCACCTACGTAAGTCTCAACAGTAAAAGAGCGTCCATCCAAAATTCATTGGCGTTGCCATTCAGGGTGCCAATACCGCTTGCTGATAACTGAAGTGAGTTTCTGCCACTTGGCATGTCCATCAAGGTAAGCAAAGTTTAGTCCAGCGTTATGTCGGTTTCTTGCAAACCAAACCCAAGTCCAAGGGCAATTCGTCCATTCCCTGCCAACCCAATCGTCACCGCCACTGACATTGATTTCAACGGACAAATTGTTACAGTTGCCACAGTATCCTACTGACCAAAAAGCACCTTCAAAATAAGCACCAACTTCAGCCATCATAATCGCTTCCGCAGGTTTTGGCCATGTAGCCAAGTGAGGAAACCAACGACCAGCAATATTGAAGCCATAATGCAATCTCGGAATTTCTTGATTTTTGCCGCAAGTTTCTTGTCCCGTAGGTCCATCACCGATGCTTGGGCAAAGGAAAATTTGGCGATTGCGAGTATAGGTTTCCAGAAGCGAAAAGAAGCAGAAACCTCTCCTATCGCCACGAACGGCACGACAACCGCAAGGCTGAGGCGGGATACGCTCATCATAGTCTTGAAGATACTGAGCCAAAGCAAGCCCCAATTGCTTGACATTGTTCAAACAAGCGGTTTGCCTTGCCTTTTCACGGGCTTGACTGAACACTGGGAATAGAATCGCCGCCAAAATGGCGATTATTGCTATAACCACGAGCAATTCAATGAGTGTGAAACCGTGTATGAAATTCCTGCGCTCCATTTTTATCGCCCTCCTTTTGTCATTGAGGTAATTTTGACTAACGAATGAAAGCATTCGTAAAATTAGGACAATTATCGTAAAGATGTGCAAGTTTCGTTGACCTTAATGCGGATTATTTTGACCTAATCCCAAACCCTAAGGAAAGGCTTCTGGCGGGTGCGTTTTCTGTTGCGAACGGAATTGGGTGTTTTACCGTATGCTCGCTTGAATAGCCTTTGGAAATGACGCAAATCGTTGAAGCCAGCCAAGAAAGCGACATCGCTAACACTTAACCCCGTCTCTTGAAGCAGGTAATGAGCCACTTTCAACCTTACTCGCTCCAGATACTGCCAAGGAGTGATTCCGAGGTAACGGCGAAAAAGTCGGCATAGATATTCAGGCGTTACGCCACAGTAACCAGACAACTGATTCAAAGTTATGGGTTTATTGTAAGCACGATGAAGTGCTGTGAGAGCGTTTTGAAGCGGAAGAGGCAAGTCACTGTTAGTTGAATCGCTTTCGGATGGCAAGAAGGGCGAAGAGCGAGCAAGTAATCCGAAGAAAGCCATAAGTAACCCCTTTTTCAACCTAAAATCAGCATTAGCATGATTTTGCTCCCTCTCCCACTCCCAGAACAAATCTGCTAATCTTCGCTCAGCAACGATGAAATGAGCACTTTGATAATGACCTTTTTGTGTCAAACGAGACCTAAGGACAACGACTCCAAAAGGGTGAATTTTGAACCAAAGCCATTCGCATGAAAGGATTCGGTCGCTTAACATCAAGTAAGGCGCATATAAAGCACCTTTGGGCAAATAAAAGCCTTGCCCTGCACTCAAAGCCAACATTTTGTCTTCAACAAGCATCAAACCTTGCCCAGAAACGAGGTAAACAAATTGTGGCGTTCCGTCTTTTCTCGGTCTTGACCAATTCTCGCTTACAATGGGAACTATTTTGGCTTCTGAAGGTAAAGGTCGCATTTCTGACTGAAACAACTTATCACCAATCGCTTCAATTTTGGGCAGCAATTGATTACGAATTAGTTCAGATATGCTTTCCCATGTCCCTTCTTCACCAACGAGTGGGAAGTTAGGCAAATAATCTTTGTTCGCCATTGTTTTTTCCTCCGTCCATAAATTTTAGAACACCAGAAGATTTTCACTTTTGCTCTTTACTATGTCATCGGTGAACGCTTTTTAGCAACCGTGCTATGGGCTAAAGACCATAGTAAAAAATTTCGCCGAACAAATTCAGCGCTTATGAATTCGTCATCAACCATTAGCCAAAGCCAACAGCATGAATGGCTCAGGTAAGAAATTTCGTAAACGAGAAAGTTTGTAGTCAATTGCGTAACCCCTATCAGTAGTTTGAGCAACTTCCATGCCCTTTTGATCTGCACAGTTTTGATTTTCTGGGATTGTAGCAGGAATTTCAAAAATTGAATTGCGAAAGGGGATTGTCAATTATGATTGAAATGGTGGCAAACTTTTGGCGAAAGGCGAAGGAAGGGTTGTTAGTAGCCGATGGTGTCCGACAAATCACAGAAAGGGGGAAGAAAAAATGGCGAAGGTTATTGAATTGCCAATTTTGCCTGTTACAAGTGTCGGCAGTTTTCCTAAGCCAGCCTATTTGCAGCAGGCACGAATTAAATACCGTCGTGGCGAAATCAGTTACGAAGAGTTACATCGGCTGGAACTTCAAGCCACAAAAGAAGTCATTGAAATGCAAGAAGAAGTTGAAGCCGATTTGCTCGTCCACGGCGAGATGGAGCGTGGCGACATGGTGGAATTTTTCGCTGATTTGATTGAAGGTTTCGGGCGCAAGGGATTGGTGCGAAGTTACGGAAACCGATACTACTTCAAGCCCGTCATCACCAGTGAAATCAAACGCAAAAACCCCATGACTGTTGAAACATGGCAGTTCGCTCAATCGCTGACCAAAAAGCCTGTCAAGGGGATGTTGACAGGCGCTTACACAATTTACGATTGGAGTTTTGACGAGCACTATGACCCTTATGACAAAGACCGAAAGGGTAGAAGAGAAGCGGTTTTGGCTTTAGCGAATGTCATTAACGAAGAAGCCAAAGACCTTCGCAAAGCGGGTGCAACTTTCATTCAAATT
>JANXCD010000148.1 GCA_025060305.1 Armatimonadota bacterium
ATCGTTAACCGAGTTCCGCAGTTGGAGGAAACAAACTACAACGCTATAACCGCCAGTTTGCAAGTTCCCATCGCCAAACGATGGATGCTGAGGGTTAGGGCTTCAAGGCTGCAAAATACAAGCCCTGCAGGGGTCTTTGGGGGGCGATACCGAACTACGGAGTTGGAAGCGGACTTGACCTACAATATCACCAGAAACATAGGTTTCGGAGCACTTTGGACTATGACGAAAAGGAGAGGCGACCGACCAGAACAGGATTACTCCGCTTCAATTTTAAGGGCAGCAATCACTGTTCAGTTCTAAAGGCTTAAATCACAATGAAAAACTATCGCTAAGAGCGCTCTACTAAAGGTCGGATTGTTTGGGCTACGGAGTTGAAAGTGAGCAAGAAATAGCCTGCAAACTCTTGAGGGAATGAAAACGAAACGGAAACTGTTATCCCACGAGGAAGGAAAGGATTGCGCAAAGGCACTTCCATTGATAAGAATTTGGTTGGCTCAAAGTTTTGGTCATAAGGTCCTTGAAAGACTATGCTCAAATAACCACGATAAAAGTGTTTGTCAGGATTAGGATTTTGGAAGCCTGAATGTATTCTCGCAAGATCTCGGTCACCGCCATAACGGACAATTTCTGCTTCTATGACTTCGGGCGGAAAGAGATTGTGCTTTGATATGTATGGCAGCATAAATTCAATTTCAACGACGAAGGGTATGTGATGGTGATGACAATGTTCATGCCAAGCGTCAAGGACACGAGCAGCGTTGCGAACAAGCCAATTGAGAATACCAACAACTTGCTCAAGGGAATACTTGGTTGTGACATCAAATTCAATTTCTTCTTCCCATTCCCATGAAGCCATTTCAAATTTAAGCCATCGTGACAAATCACGCCAAACTGAACTTCTCGGCTGTCTTGCCAGTTCGGCAAGGTCGGAAAAGATGGGAACATCAAAGCCAAGCCAGTTGACAATATATTCGCTGCTTAGAAAGGCTTTCACAAAATTTGGAATGGCATAAGGGTCTGGAAGTTCAAGGGGAAAATGTAAGGGCAATTCGGCAACCTCACGAGGCGGAGCAGTCAAAACTCCAGAAGCCAAAAGAACCGCTTGAGCGAAAGGATTACCAATGTCTTTGCCCTTAGCCTTTATTGCTTCAA
The DNA here is from genome assembly GCA_025060305.1 of Armatimonadota bacterium. Taxonomy (GTDB): domain Bacteria; phylum Armatimonadota; class Fervidibacteria; order Fervidibacterales; family Fervidibacteraceae; genus Fervidibacter. Next base: position 1,156 of record JANXCD010000148.1, read on the forward strand.
CAGATTGGGCTATCCTGCTTTGAATTTCCGTAGGGGGCACAACTTCAAGAATGAACTGATATTCACGCCAAAGATTTTGAATAACTGATGGCAAGGCTACTTCTAAAAATTCAGGCGCATAGCCAAAAAGCCAAATTTCGCTCTTCAGATTTTTCATTCCCCAAGAGAGCAATTTCTCTCGGACGAAGGAGTAGCGGTTCAAAAGTTTTCGCTTCCATGTGCTCAACTTCATAGTTTTTGGGTAAGCGGAAAATTTTTCGGCGATGTCAAGGGTTATTGCGATTTCGTCGCCTTTCAAACCGACCAAGTCAATAGGCGGTTCTTTAGAGCCCCACCATTTGGCATCATATAGCAAAAGGTCACAACCAACAATCAGTTGTAAGTAGGTGGCAGCAGCGTGCTGTTTCATTGCGAAATATTCCACGAATTATCACACTCCTATTTTGCCGAAGTGCTTTGCAAAGTATAGCACGGCTGAAGGTTAAAAATTAAGTTGAGGTGAAGAAGATGCATTGGCGACTAATCTATTCGCCTGCCTTGCAAGGCTCTTGGAACATGGCAATAGATGAAGCAATTTTGCTCGCTCACTCATTCAACCTTTCGCCTCCAACCTTGCGACTTTACAAGTGGCAACCTCCAGCGGTTTCTTTGGGGCTTTTGCAACCTTACGAAAGGATTAACGAAGAAGCATGTAAGAAACTTGGTTTTGAAATTGTTCGTCGTCCCTCTGGCGGGCAGGCGGTTTTGCATCAACATGAAATCACCTATTCAGTCGTAATGGATGGAAGGCTTTGTCCTTTGGGCAGTTCAGTTATAGCGACCTATCGCTGGCTGTCAGAAGGAATTATCGCTGGTTTGAAAAAATTGGGCGTGAACGCTTCCCTTCCTAACGAATATCAACCTCTTCCCAAATCACCAGTTAACTTTTGTTTCGTTCGTTTGACAAATGCTGACCTTTTGGTCAATGGACGCAAACTTGGTGGCTCCGCTCAGGCTCGGCGCCGAAATTTCCTTTTGCAGCACGGCTCTATACCTCTTCGTTTGGAAAGGGAAAACCTGACGCTTATCTTCGGCGATGTTGATTTTGAGCAATTCCTTTGCATTGATTGGGCAATTGGCAGGACCGTTTCAGAAGAAGAGTTCGCCGATGCTTTGGTCTTCGGATTTGAAAGAACCTTTGGCATCACTTTTTCCATCATGGGATTGACTAACGAGGAACTGAAAATAGCAACACTACTTTTTGAAAGCAAGTATGGAACAGAGTTTTGGACAAAAGAGCGAAAGACAAAATCAGAAATTGCATCGCAAATCAAAGCGATCTTGAAAGATAGCAACAAACAATCTTGAAGGATTTAACTCAGCGACAATGAAACTTAGCCAAAATTTGCAATTGGCATTGGACAACCTTTCTTCGGCGAAGAAATTCTGCTCTCTAAAGGCGGCACCTAAAATTCTTCAGCGAATACAGGCTAAAGCCAATAGCACGATTGTTGAAAGGGTTTAACGGAAACATTTGAAGTGAAGATTAAAACCGATAACAGGCGTTACAATTTTTGGCACGGAGGTGTCTGTGATGACAGATTTTTCTGTGAATGTCAGCGAACATTTTTTGCCAAACGGGTTGAAGGTGCTCATCGTTCCCCTTCACCAAGCGCCTGTCGTCAGCCTTTGGGCATTTTACCGTGTTGGCTCCCGGCATGAGCAAATTGGCATCACTGGCATCAGTCATTGGGTTGAGCATATGCTTTTCAAAGGGACACCTAAGTTCCCCAAAGGTCAAATTGCACGAATAATCCAAAAACATGGCGGAACATTGAACGGTCACACAACTTACGACCACACCGCTTATTTTGAAACTTTGCCAAAAGAAAACTGGCTCATCGCCCTTGAGATAGAAGCCGACAGGATGACCAACGCTTTGTTTGACCCTCAAGAGACTGAGTTGGAGCGAGGAGTGATTTTGAGCGAGTTAGAGATGTATGAGAACCATCCCGAATATCGGCTCTTCATGGAAGTCATCGCTTCTGCCTTCCAAGTTCACCCTTACCGCAACCCAATCATCGGCTGGCGCTGCGATTTGGAGCGGATGACCCGTGATGACCTTTGTGAGCATTATCGCAAATTCTATGCGCCTAACAACGCTTTCCTTGTCCTGAGTGGAGACATTACTCCCGAAGAAGCATTGCCAGAGGTTGAGAAACGATTTGGCAATTTGCAACCAAGCCCAAATGTAAAAGTTGCTGAAGTCAAAGAACCGAAACAAAGAAGCGAACGAAGGGTGAAAGTGAAAGGATACGGCGAGTTACCTTTGTTGATGATGGTGTTACATGCACCAACTTATGAAAATGTGCCAAAAGACACAGGAGAAGAGACAAGCAAAACAAATCAAATCAAAGATGACAACAAAGAGGCTCTCTTGCCTTACGCTATGCACATACTGGCTGATATTTTAGGCAGGGGGCGAACTTCAAGGATGTATCGTAAGTTGGTTGAAACTCAAAAGGCAGTAAGCGTTTGGGTCGGAAACTCTATCCACAAAGAAGAAGCCTTGTTTTCGGTTTTCGTCACTTTGACAGACCAAGCCTCTTTGCCTGAAGTTGAAGACATCGTTTGGTCGGAACTGATTGCTTTGACAGAGAAGCCACCTGAACCTGATGAGTTGGAACGAGTTTTGCACATGGAACAAGCAGATTTTCTGCGTTCCCTTGATGGAGTTACCGAGCGAGCCTACCATGTGGGCGCATATGAAATCTTGGGCGATTGGAATTTGCTCAACGCTCACCTGCCCAATTTGCTGAAGGTCACAACTGATTTGCTCGTTGAAGGTGCAAAACAAGTTTTCACCGAAACGAACCGAACTGTTGGCTGGTTTGAACCTGTCAAGGGATAAATGAATGACACGCTCCGCTAATAAAGGCAAAGAATAACAGATAGCAAATGAAGGCTTTTGGAAACCTAACTGATATTAGTCAATTCGGACTGGTCGGTAGCCACCTTTGGCTTTGAAGTAGAAATGCATAGCCGTGAACACAAAGATAAGGATAACAGGTAGGATAGCGACATATCGCAAAGTCATGGAAGCACCTTGCCTGAGCGCCTCCTCAATTACAGCCTTAAGTTCGGGGCTTTGATTCATCAATTGCTGTGCTGCTTCAGGGCTGTAACGACCATCAATGACAACTTTTGCAGCGACATCGGAAGGCAAGTTGGCAATTGTGTAATGGTCATAAATTGCTCCCATGATAGGTCCAGCAAATCCCGCTGCAATCATCCCTGTCGCACCAGTGACAGCCAGCAAGAATTCGCCTCCCTTAGGAAACCGTTCGGAAGTTATGCCCAACATTGTCGGCCAGTAGTAGGTTTTTCCGATGCCAAACAAAGTGGCAGCAATGAATGCCACCACTGGTGAGCCGAAAGAGACACTAAGCCAAAATAGACCAATAGCAGCGAAGACCGAACAAACTCCCATGAGCCCTGGCGGAGTGAAGGTTTTCA
>JANXCD010000149.1 GCA_025060305.1 Armatimonadota bacterium
AAACAGTTTCCGTTTGCCTGAGCGTAATTGGAGCATTTACGCTTACTCTCTTCGGGACACCTACAACAAACTTGACTTGCTGCTTTCGCAAATTCCCGACCCTTGGGACACTCTGAATTCGCTCGTTGGCGAAATTTCGGCAGGTTTGTCCGACCCAAAAACGGGTTTATGGGGACCGAGAGGAAAGTGGACGCAAGTAGAAGACTGGAGTTCCCTGCTTTACGGACAGCCTTTGGTAGACCCAAACACAGGTCAGAGCCAAAAAATTGGCGAAGTCCCTGCCATAACGGTTGGTCGCTTCAGGCGAATTTTGAGGCGCATCGTGGAAACACGACAAAGCGGAATTTTTGTAAGCCAAAAGGCAAAAGGTATCAAATGTTTGAGCGAAGAAATAGCAAAAATTCGTGGCGGCGAAGTCATCGTCGTTGACATCGCTAAACTGACTGACGATGAGCAAACGCTTGTTTTTGGTGACATCTTGAGGACAATTTACGCCCTTTATGCCGAGGAAGGAAGCGACCGTGAGGATTTGCCTGAGAAGGTTATCATCTTTGTTGACGAGTTGAACAAGTATGCTCCCAATCGTGAAAAAGGTTCGCCTATCATTGACCAAGTTTTGGACATAGCCGAACGAGGTCGTTCGTTGGGCGTCGTGCTTTTTGGTGCGGAGCAATTCATGAGCGCCGTTCATGAAAGGGTTGCTGGCAACTGCTCAACCATTGTCGTTGGGCGAAGTGGCTCGGCAGAATTATCAGCCGTCCATTACCGCTTCCTTGACCAATCGGTGAAAGCCAACATCACGAGGCTTGAGAAGGGCGAATTGGTTTTAAGTCACGCCATTTATCGGCAGCCAATAAAAATCGTTTTCCCGAAACCCGCTTATTTGCAAGAAGGCAAGTAAATTAAGGTCGGACGCTCTTTACTTCAAAGGTTGTTGATAAGCGCTTTCAGCAACCATGCTTCAGGCTTTAGCCCATAGTCAATGACGAAAATTTAGGGTCAGAGGAAACCTGACTGAAATTATGAGGTCAGATTTCATCCGCAAACTTGAGCATAAGCGCCTTGTGTGACAGAAACTATGAAGGCTTTGCCTCCAGCACGCTCAATGGCTTCAGCGACTTCGTGTTGTTTGTTTGGTGCGTAAGCGAACATGCAACCTCCGCCACCAGAGCCATTTAACTTAGCACCTAAGGCACCTGCATTCAAAGCGGCTTCAACGAGTAAATCAAGTTTAGCAGTTGAAACTCCCAGAACTCGCAACCATTTTTGATGCTCTGTCAACATTTCGCCGAGCCTTTCAGGTTTCACTTCCCCACTTGACAACATTTCTTTTGCTTTCTTGCACAAATCTCGGTCATGTATGTGGGCAATTGCTTTGCTCCGCAAAGGTTCAGGCAACTCCTCTGCATAAGCCAAAGCAATCTCGGTTGGCGTTGTGTGGATATCAAAATCGGGATGGTTAGTTTGAATTTGCTTGAATGCTCTTAGGGCTTGTTCTTTCGCTTGTCTTAAAACTTCAAGGGTCTCCTTGCGCTCCAAAGTATCTCCCAAGACGAAACCTTCAAGTTGAACGGGAAGTCTTTCCGCTTTGAAAGGCGGACGAGTGTCAACGAAAATAGTGCCACCAAAGGAAGCAGCAAAATGATCCATCATACCGCCAGGCTCGCCAAACTCAACAACTTCAGCCTTGTGACCGAGCCGAGACAAAGTTTCAGGTTCATCGGCTTCAGGTGCTTGACAAATTGTCAACAAAAGTTTCAGCCAAGCGATGACGAAAGCCGATGAACTGGCTGTGCCTGCGTTAATGGGTATATCGCCTCTAACGGTAACCGTTAAACCATGCGATAAATTGTAATTCAAATCTCGCAGGACTTTTAATCCTGAGCGCAAATATTGGCGTGATCGCTCGTAAACGATGGGCGCATTTAAGTCAATGACTTCAGTTTCGCCGATGTCAGGCATATTGACTAAGATAAGGTCATTGTTTCGTTTTTCTGCTTCCATTCGGATGAACAAATCTATAGCAGTTGCAATCACAGGCAAACCCAAGTAATCTTGATGCTCACCGAACAAGCACAACCGCCCTGGCGCTTGCACGAACCACTTTGCCATGCTTCCACTCCTTCCACATTTGTTTTCGCTTTCAATAATCTTAACCCAAGCAGCAAAGAGCGTCTTTGTCTATCATCTTAGACACTTCTGAGGTCGGGATTTGAGGTTGCTCTCATAGTTAATTTTATGCCTTCAAAACAGTGTAGCAACTTGGGCTATAGTTAAACTTGCCTTAAGGCTTTTTGAGTTGAGTTTCAGTTACTTCGCTTGCACTCTGTGTTACACTTTACTTCAGCAAAATGTGGATGGGGCGAGGGGAACCCGCAACGGAATGGTGATCATGCTATGGGCATTGAAGTCTATCAAGTTCGTGGCGACATAATGGAACTCATCTTTGACCCAAGAGAAGAGGACTTGAGGGTCGGTGAAAGTTTGTGTGTTCGTGAGAAAGACACAAGTCGTGGTCTCATCGTCCAAATTATGGAATTTCGCACTGCCACTTACCCTTCCATGACCCGTGAGTTGCTGAAAATGGCGCTGGCAGGCAACGAATGGGCAATAGAAGCCTTGCAAGAGCAAAGCGGGTTAATGGCTAATGGTGGGACAGTTTCCAACAATGGGCTTCAACCTTCCGAAGAACGCAACTTGAAAGTTGCTATCTCCAAAATTCGCCGAACTTTGTTGCCCAATGGCGAATGGGATCAATGGGACGGATGGATTCCGCACCGTGATGTTGAGGTTTTTCCTGTCCCTGATGATGAGATGTTTCGCCAGTGTGTTGAAATTTTGGGAAACTCCCTTGAGTTGGGTTACACCCTTAGAGGCAAGCCCTTCCGAGTGGAAGGTAGGCATATGGAAAAAATCAACATCGTCACAGGCGTTAAAGGCTCAGGTAAATCTCACCTTGCGAAAGTCATTCTTTTGGAACTAATTGAGCGAGGTGCACCATGCATTGTCTTTGACATTAACCGTGAATACATTCACTTGCCCCGCCACTCCGTTGACCCCTTCACTGGCAAAGTCCTAAAGCGTGGAATTGTGCATTTGAAAGTTGGCGAGAATTTGAAAATGGGCTTGCGCCAATTTGGAATCCAGCCCTTTATAACCTTGATGACCAAATATGGTTTGCCTGAAGTTTCTGCCGTTCAACTTGAGAACCGACTCTATCAACTTTTCGCCGAAGCCGACGCCTTGGAGCGGAAGCGTGGTCGCCCATATTTTCTCAGCCTTGACCACCTTATTGAACTCTCCGAGCAAGGTCAACTCGTCCCCAACGAAGTGGTCAACAATGCCATCAGAACAAGACTCCAAGCCATCAAAAACACTGGCATTTTTGCTTCCAGTCCCAATGAAGCCATTGACTTCCGAAGAGAGTATCAAAAAATTCGCGATGGTGGCGCTTTAGTCATTGACCTATCCGATTTGTCTTACTTGGCTCGTTTCGGTTTCGTTCAGGCTTTGCTTGAAATCATCCGTGAAATTTGCGACGAGGAAATTTTGCTGGGCACAAACCGTTTCCCCTTCGTCTTTTTTGAGGAGGCTCACCTTTACATCAGCCGAAACACCATTAGCGCAATTGTCACTCGCTCACGACATTTGGGCTTGACTTGCTTCTTCATCACCAACATGATTGGAGGCTTGGATGAATCGGTTTTGCGTCAGGCTGACAATTTGTGGCTTTTGAATGTGCCTTTTGAAGACGATGTCAGGCACATAGCCAAAAGCGCTTTGACGGACGAACAAACTTTGCTGTCTTATGTTAAGCGTCTCAAGCGTTACCATGCGCTCGCCTTAGGCAATGTCACGAGAGGCTATCCGATCATTTTCAAAGTCAAATCGCTTAAAGGCATCAACACTGCTGGCGAAACCAAATACTTCTTCCAACCGACCGCAACATTGCCTGAGGTTAACTTACGACCTCCAGAAACTCGTTCACAAGGCAATGGTGGCGACAGTCAGCAGCAACCCAGAAACCTTTTTGGAGAGTTTTTCAACGGTGGGGAAGGATGAGAAGTGCTTGTAAAGATGGAAAGTGAAAAGAAAGGGCAGCGCTCCTTGAAGTTGGTTATGGAAGGTGCTGCTGTTGGTTTTGTCTCTATCGTTGATGGGGACGATAAACCACCTTTGATGACGACAACTTTTTGGGACTATCCGAGGCAAAGTTACGGTAAGCGTCCGAAGGGAAACAACAAATACCCTGGCGTCACACCTGCTTTTATCATTTGGAACTTAGTTCAACGCTACACGGAACCTGGCGACTTGGTTGTTGACCCAATGGCAGGTAGCGGAACGACAGTGGATGTCTGTGAAGAGGAAGGACGGCGAGTTGTCGGATTTGACATTGTGCCAGCCCATCCGAAAGTTTTTCCATCGGATGCGAGAGCCATCCCGCTCCGTGACAATGTTGCGGATTTGATCTTCGTGGACTCACCTTACAGCGACAACGAGTATTACAATGACCACCCTGATAACATCGGTCGCATC
>JANXCD010000014.1 GCA_025060305.1 Armatimonadota bacterium
CACGCTTTTTTGTAAGATGAAACCTTTGAGCAACTGGTAGTGAGTGGTGATGACGAAGTCGCCAACTTTCGCTGTGACATCAACTCGGTTTCGCAGCCTTTGAGCCTTGACGGGTTCAACTTTCGGCAAATCGTCGTGCCACCATTTGCCGTCAACCCTCAAACTGAAGGGCAAAGGCGATGGCTGCAGAGTGATGCTTTTGCCTCGCATAGCCATTGCGACGATGTTGCCCAAATTGTCAAAACGAAATGAAGCGATTTCGCTTTTCAGTTCCAAAACTTGCGCTTTCAAATTTGCCATCGTTCCCATCACCAATCCCGCCAAGATGAACGATTTGAGCCTCCGCATCGCTAAGCATCACCTTGCCCAAAAATTTTTGGAAGGTAAGATTTCCACCCATTCACTTTCACTGTGATTAACACTCCTTCTTTTCACAATCACCTTCAAATTTTCAATCTCCTTCCCCTGCTTCTCCTTTCCGTAGCCTTTGTCTTCATCCAGTTATTCCTTCCCTTCTACCCTGCCTTCACATAAAACCCAAAAATCGTTTTAAGTTTTGCCCTGTGTTAGCCTTGAAGTTTCTGATGCCAAGAATATGGCTCACTGAACCGTTTCGCCTTTTCTTGCGACAGGTGTAAAACTGTTATCGCTAACAGCGATATTGCTTTCTTTTTCGTGTTTTGTGAGTTTTACATTTCCGAGTAGGTTTTAAGATGTGATTTTTTCACAGATGCTAACAGAAATCGTTAGCAATGTTGATTATCTCTGATGTTGGTCTTTTAGCGTCAATCGTAAATTGCTGAAGCAATCAAATTGGCAACTGATTTGCGCAAGTTTGAGATATTTCGTTTGTCATCGGGATGAACTCGGTTTGTAAGCAAGATGACGAAAACTTTTACGAATGGGTCAATGGTGACTGAAGTTCCTGTGTAGCCTGTGTGACCGAAAACTCCTGTGGGAAACTTTTCGCCTTTCATTTGTGGCGAATATGGTGACTCTATGTCAAATCCGAGCCCTCTTTGGATACCTTCAACAGGGCAGTGGTTTGTCCTCATCGCCAGAACTGTTTCGGGTTCAAAAACTTTAACTCCATCAAGTTCGCCCTCTCTTAGAATCATTTGACAGAAACGAGCCAATTCGGAAGCCGTTGAAAACAGACCTGCATGCCCTGCAATTCCGCCGAGCGCATAAGCGTTCGGGTCGTGAACTATGCCTTGAAGCATTTGCCCATTTCGCCATTCTGTCGCTGCGCATCGGTTATGCCAACCTTTCGGTGGATTGAAACGGGTGTGCCTCATCTGCAAAGGCAAGTAAAAATATCGCCTGCAAAATTCGTCCAGTTCAAGCCCACTAACTCGCTTGACAATCTCTCCAAGCAGAATGAAACCTAAATCGCTGTAAATGAAAACTTTACCAGGTGGCGCTTTTAATCTGGTCTGACAAATGTCAGTGATTATCGCTTCAGGTTGACCTCTCAAGCCCATCCTTAGGTAGTTTTTGAAAGCAGGTAAACCTGAAGTGTGAGTCAGAAGGTGAAGCAAAGTCACTTTGTCTTTGTGTTTGCCAAAAAATTCTGGCAAATACTGCTTGACAGGAGCGTTTATGTCTAACTTACCTTGCTGCCAAAGTAGACAAATTGCTGGAGCAGTCGCTACAACTTTGGTGACTGATGCAAGGTCAAAGATTGTGTTAACTTCCATCGGTTGAGTTGAAGGAACTTCACGGCGTTTTCCAAAAGCAGACAGATACAGAATTTTTTCATCAGTGCCAATGCAAAGGACAACACCATGGGCTTGATTTTCCGAAATAGCATTTTGAACGGTTTTTTCCAAACTCTGTTTCAACTTTTTTGTCCACCATTTCACCAAAGTCAACACCTTTGGCTCTCAACAAATTTGCTATTTACGAGCGACGATTATCGCTTTTTGAATTGGGAATTCATGAGAGTGGACAATGCAATTGTCAGTGACGATGCACTCAATGAGTTTCGTCTTAGGTGCAACAACCACATTTGACCACAGGATTGAGCCTTCAATGACTGCTTCGTCGCCAACGATGCAACTGTCTCCGATGATTGTTCCACTGCTAATGCGAGCATTTTCTCCTATGAGGGCGTTTGCTCCAATAGCACATGGCGGTTCTATTTGGGCGTTATCGGCAATTTGTGCTGTCGGGTGGACAAAAACTTTAGGGCGAATTTCCCTTAATGGCAAATCCTGAATTGGGACACGCTTTTCAAGAGCAGACCTGTTGGCATCCCAATAATTGCCGATATGACCGATGTCATTCCAGTAGCCATCACTGACAAAGCCATATATTGGTGCACCTTCGGAAGCAAGTTCTGGAAAAAGTTGTTTGCCGAAATCGTAAACACTGTCGTATGGGATTCTGTCAAGGACTTCTGGTTCAAGCAAGTAAACTCCTGAATTGACAATCGCTTTAACTTCTGTCCAATCTTTCGGCTTTTCAATAAACCTGATAATCCGACCGTCATCATCAAGTTGGACGACACCAAACTCTCTTGGGTCATTAACCTGAGCCAAAGATATGGTTACAATAGCCCTTCGCTCTTTATGGAAACGAATCATCGCTTGCAAATCCAAATCAATCAACTCGTCACAACCTATGACCAAAATCGTATCGTTAGGTTCCTTAAGGAAGTCAGCCATCATTCTGACTGCGCCAGCAGTTCCATGAATTTGCTCTTCATGCAAGTAATTGATTGAAACACCAAAGCGTAAGCCACTGCCAAAGTAATTTTCAATATCGCTGCCTTTGTAATGAAGATTAACAGCGAGTTCCTTGATGCCTTCATTTTTGAGCCAGCGCAGGATGTTTTCCATGATGGGAACCGTCAAAACTGGAACGAGTGCTTTTGGACGGGCATAGGTTAGTGGGCGCAAACGAGTCCCTTCCCCTCCAGCCATTATCATTCCACGCATTTTGCTCCCTCCTTGTTCGGTAATGTAAGGGGAAAGCAACTATTCTTCACGGATGCGGGCGTTGTTGGTGACATCCCGAACGCCTGGCATTCTTTTAATTCGGTCAATCAATCTGTTAACACGAGCCTCAACGCTTTCTTTGGAGACATCTCCCTTCGCTCGTCTAATCCACCCATAGAGAGTAATGTTTCCGCCGATATTGACAACTTCCAATCTTGAAATATCAAGCCCAGCCCTGTTAAACTCTCGCCTTACTTGCATTGCTATTTGTTTCTCGGCGGCAATATCACGAGGCATAACCTTTCACCTCCATAGTCTCATTGCTAAAATCGCCAGACCTTTTGGAGGCTTAATTGGTTCTGTTTGCTTGACAACTTTAACTTTCGTTTGCCATTCAGCCCAATTTTTGGTTGCTGTCATAATTTTAGCCCTCATTGCATACTCGCCAGCACGAGTGCATTTGAAAACTACTGATATTGGCTGAGGGTCTCTTGAAGAAGGCAAAATGAACTCGTAAAACTGACCTATTTGATTGACATGTGTAGGTAAGGGATTTATGCCGACTAACTGAAAGTCAGTTAAAAGGCGTCTATCTAAGCGAAGTCGTAGTGGTTTATTTTCAGTTGCTTTTACAAGCATTTTCACTTCTAAAGAATCACCGACTACAACCTTTGATGGCGCTGTCGCTGAAACTAAAATTCTCGGTGGGACAGGTCTTGAGAGGAAAGCAACAATTAGAACGCTAAGGGTGAACATTAAAGAAGCAGCCATTTGCCAACGGGCATGATAGGTGAGAGTAAGGCGATAATTTCTGGCGACGAACTTGGGTTGAAAAGACGGACAGTTGATATCCGTTGAAGCATAGACAATGGGTTTGCCTTTAGCACGCTGACAGGCTTTCCCTTCCCCAGGGAAGGCACGACAGAGCCCACAGCGAGTTAATCGCTCGCCACAATAAACGCAACGAGGAAAGTCAGGATGATTTTCATCCATCCATTCGCCACAGAGCGGACAAACTATCGTCCGCACACTTGTTCCCTCCTTTTGCTAATTAGCCAATTTCAATTATGTCATCTTTGCATTAAACTTGCTTAGGAAAGGAGGTCTCAAGAATGGTTGAAGAGAAACAATCCTTTGAAAGCGAAAGCACACAAGAGCCTGAAGGTGAATTGATCAAAGATACTGATGTCTTGGTTTACCACATCCCGACAGGAATACGCTTCCAGATAAAAGCAAAGGTCAAAAAAGGTAGCGGGAAAATTTCCATCAACGGTGTGCCAATTTTTGAATTGATAGAAAGAGGTAAAATCCTCAAGATTGAAGATTTGATGAAGGCGATGTCACGGGAGCGATTGAAAAGGCTTGACATTGACTTAAATACAGGCGATGCTTCAACAGATGCTCTGCCCCCTCCCATCCTTTCTTACGCCTTTGCTAAAGCCTTAACGAATTTATTGGGACAGTTGTAGGCTTTGAGACAATATAGTATGGTTTTGTGAGACATAATTTTAACGAGACCAAACACTGTATTCTCAGAAATTCATTTAGGACTTAAGCAGTCGGATTTGATTGGCAGTGCAGGCGGGCTAAAAACTATTGCAAAAATTCAAAAAAAATCAGGCGGACTCCACCTGCTACTGCATCTAACTGCATAAATTGTATTCTTGTGAGGTGTTTTGAAATATGGCTCGGAAGCGAGTAACGAGGGAAACTGTGGATGAAAGTGAAAGGTTGATGGATGTGGAAGAAGTAGCCCAATATTTGAACCTGCACCTGATGACCGTTTACCGAATGTTGCAATCGGGAATTTTGCCAGCAGGGAAAGTTGGCGGGAGATGGCGAATTAGAAAGCAAGAACTTGACGAATGGCTGGAACTACATGCAGGCGGGATGAAAAAGCGAGTCTTAGTTGTTGACGATGATGTAGAAGTTGGGCGATTTTTCAAAAGGATACTTCAATCTGAAAGGTGCTCTGTTGATTTTGTTTTGAAAGGGGAAAAAGCCATAAATTCCGTTCGTAAAAAAACTTACGACATCATTTTTTTGGATTTGCTTTTGCCTGACATTGACGGTGCAAGGACATTTGCACAAATCCGAAAAATTGACCCAGATGTTACAGTTGTTTTGGTCACTGCTTACCCTGATAGTGAGTTGGTCGGAAGGGCAATGAAACATGGCGCAATTTCCTTGCTTAGCAAACCTCTTTCTGCTTCTGAAGTGAAGAAACTTGTAAGGTCAGTTCATAAAAGGACTCCAAGAATGAACCGAAGGGAAAGTTAGGACTTACCCTGGAGGCCAGCGGAGAAGCCGACCGCCTAAAAGGTGCAAATGGATGTGAAAAACCGATTGTCCAGCACCCCTGTTAGTGTTCAAGACGAGCCTATATCCGCTTTCGGCGATGCCCAATTCTTTCGCCAATTTCTGAGCCACAAGCATCAGTTTGCCCAGAAGATTTTGGTCATCATCGGTTGCCTCATTTAAACTGGGAATATGTTTTCGTGGAACTACGAGCACATGGACAGGTGCTTGAGGGTTAATGTCGTGAAAGGCAACTATATCTTCGTCTTCGTAAGCGATTTTGCTTTGCATTTCTTTCGCAATGATACGACAAAAAATGCAGCCTTCCATCTCTTCACCCCCTTGACTATCAGCGCCACTGCTGGAGTATATAGCGGAAGAATTCTTCGTTGCTTTTTGTCCTTCTCAATTGGTCAATTAACCTTTCCGTTGCTGTTGCCATGTCTACTTGAGACAAGGTTCGCCTCAACTTCCAAACTGCTTCACGCTCTTGCTCAGTGTAAAGTAATTCTTCTCTACGAGTTCCAGAACGCTGGATGTCAATAGCGGGGAAGATTCTTCGTTCTTGCAATCTTCTGTCAAGGTGAATTTCCATATTTCCTGTTCCTTTGAACTCTTCGTAGATGTGGTCGTCCATTCTTGAGCCGGTGTCAATCAAAGCGGTTGAGATAATTGTCAACGAGCCACCTTCTCTGAGTTTTCTTGCAGCGCCGAAGAAGCGCTTGGGAAACCTCAAAGCCGCTGGGTCAAGTCCACCAGTCAGCGTTCTACCAGAAGGCTCAACTACCAAGTTGGATTGGCGTGTCAATCTTGTCAAACTGTCAAGGAGAATTACTACATCCTTGCCCATTTCAACGAGCCTTTTAGCCTTTTCAAGAACCATTCTTGCAACCTGGATTTGATGTTCTGGAGGTTGGTCAAAGGTAGCGGCTGCAACTTCGGAACTAACTGCTTCACGAAAATCAGTCACTTCTTCTGGTCGTTCGTCAATTAGCAAGACGATGACAATGCATTCTGGATGGTTGCGTTCAATACTTCTTGCGATTGTTTTCAGCAAAGTAGTTTTTCCTGCTTTTGGCGGTGAAACGATGAGACCTCTCTGACCCCTACCGATAGGTGCTACTATGTCAATCATTCTTGCGGTTATATTCTCCTGTGAGTTTTCGCCTGATTTTTCCATCCTCAGTCTCTCAAAGGGGAAGACAGGAGTCAATTTCTCAAAATCTGCCCTTACCCTTGCTTTCTCTGGATTTTCGCCGTTAACAGCGATGATGCGAAGCAAACTGTAAAATCGCTCACCTTCCTTAGGTGGGCGGACATAACCCATCACTACATCGCCATTGCGCAATCCAAACCTTCTTATTTGAGTTTGACTGACATAAACATCCTCAGTTGAGGGCATGTATCCGTCAACTCTCAGGTAACCTTTCACTTCTTTGTCTTCAACGATTTCAAGGACTCCCTCTCTAAGGGCAAAACCATGTCGGGCTGCGAAAGTTTCCAAAATTCGGCGCACCAATTCTTGCTTCTTTAATTTCGTTGCACCAGGGATTTCTAAGGTTTTAGCGATGTCTTGCAATTCTGATAAAGTTTTAGCCTCAAATTCGCTGAGGTCAAACTCTGTTGCAGTGATAATTTCTTGCTCGGTCATGGCTCAAAGCCCTCCTTTTTGCAGTAGCAATTTTTGCCATTAGGAGACTACTGAAAAATCGCTATGCACTAATAAAGTGGTAGGATTGCTCAAAAGTGGCGAGTGGCATTTATATAGTGCCACATTTAAAGACTTTTTGAAACAACTATGGTCACAAGCCACCGTAAATCTCAGAGCGCAAGACGCCAATATAGGGCAAATTGCGATATTTTTGGGCGTAGTCCAGTCCATAACCTACCACGAACATGTTTGGAATTGTGAAACCGAGATAGTGAATTTCAACGGGAACAATCCTTCGGTCAGGTTTATCCAAAAAAGCGCAAACTTTGGCACTGGCAGGATTGCGAGAACGAATCAAATTTAGGATGTAGTTCAAGGTCAAACCTGTGTCCACTATGTCTTCAACGATAAGGACATATCGCCCTTGAATGCTGTCGTCAAGGTCTTTCAAAATTCGGACTACACCAGAAGACTTTGTGTCCATGCCGTAACTGGCGATAGCGATGAAATCGCAGGAACAAGGGATAGTTATATGTCTCATCAGGTCAGCCATGAACATGATAGCACCTCTCAAGACACCTATCAAATGCAGTTCCTTTCCTGCATAGTCTGCCGAAATTTGCGCTCCCAGTTCGGCAATTCTTCTCTGGATTTGTTCTTCTGTCAGCAAAACAGTTTCAATATCTCGGTGCAAATCAGCATTGACCACTTTTTCATCACTCCCATTCAATGGTTGCTGGTGGTTTGGAAGTTATGTCGTAAACAACACGGTTGACCCCTTCAACTTCGCTGCAAATTCTATTGGCAATTCTCTCCAAAACTTCTGAAGGCAACCTTGCCCAATCAGCAGTCATTCCATCTTCACTCGTTACTGCCCTAATGGCAATGGTGTAGCCGTAAGTTCTTCTGTCTCCTTTCACTCCTGTGCTTCTTATAGGCAAAAGGACAGCGAAGGCTTGCCAAACTTGTCGGTAAAGTCCAGCACGACGAATTTCTTCCATCACAATAGCATCTGCTTCTCTTAGGATATTCAACCTTTCTGATGTCACTTCTCCGAGAATTCGTATGGCAAGCCCAGGTCCAGGAAAAGGATGTCTCCAAGCAATCTCAGGTGGTAAGCCCAATTCTTCCGCTACTTCACGAACTTCGTCTTTGAAAAGGTAACGCAATGGCTCTATGAGTTCAAATTTCATGTCTGGTGGAAGCCCACCGACATTATGGTGCGTTTTGATACGAGCGGCGTGACGAGTCCCACTTTCAATGACATCGGGATAAAGAGTCCCTTGAGCAAGGAAACGAATTTGACCTAATTTTCTGGCTTCCTCTTCAAAAACTCTGATGAACTCTTCACCTATGATTTTTCGCTTCTCTTCTGGGTCGGTGACACTTTTAAGCCTCTTCAAAAATCGTTCGCTGGCATCAACATAGACAAGATTGACATTCAAAAGTTCCCGAAAAGTGTGAACAACCCTTTCAGGTTCGCCCTTGCGCAGAAAGCCATGATTGACAAAAATGCAATTCAATTGTTCTCTGACAGCCCTATGAACCAAAGCAGCGGTAGTGGTTGAATCAACACCGCCACTTAAAGCACAAAGGACTCTTTCGCTTCCTACCTTTTCACGAATTGCCTCAACTGTTGCCTCAACGAAATTTCTTGGTGTCCATGTCGGCTTACAATTGCACCAATTGTAAACGAAGTTTCTTATGATTTCAATTCCCCAAGGTGTGTGGGAAACCTCTGGGTGAAACAGCACTCCGAAAAGTTTGCGTTCTGGGTTAGACATAGCAGCCACTGGCGCATTGTTCGTTCTGGCTGTAACTTTGAAACCTTTTGGTGGTTCAAGCACGACATCGCTATGGCTCATCCAGCAAATCAATTGAGGGTTCAATCCCGAAAACAAATCGCTGCCGTCTAAGACTCTCAATTCTGTCCGACCATATTCAGCCTTTTCTGCTGAGACGACCTTCCCACCAAGCAAATAAGACATAAGTTGCATACCATAACAGATGCCCAAAACAGGTATGCCAAGTTCAAAAATCTTCCCATCGTAAGTTGGTGCATTTGGGTCATAAACGCTCCCCATACCGCCTGAAAGGATGATGCCCTTTGGATGCAACTTCAAAACCTTGTCTAAAGGTGTGTCACAAGACAAAAGTTCCGAATAGACACGACATTCCCTCACACGGCGAGCAATTAGTTGCCCATATTGAGCGCCAAAGTCCAAAACCACAATAATGTCTTCAGGGTGCCGATGCATTTTGAGGAACACTCCTTCGGCTCAATGGAAATCGGCAAAATTGCATGTGGAAAGCAGAAAGGGCTTTCAATTTCTTCAAAAAGTAGTTTCGGCTTCTTCGTCTAAGAACCACCACCAATGGCTTTTAGGAACATTCAAACCCTTGCGTATTTCTGCAAGGTCAGGAATGGCTATTTTTATAAAGGGCGCAAGTTCCCGCAACAAACTGTCCAACTTTGACAACTTTTGACGCATGGCAGGTGTCAACGCTTTTGGCGATGCACGGATAGTCCTTTCCAAATCGCTTCGGTCAAAAAGGAGAATCTCAACATCCTCTCGGTTCAAACTTCGCCTTTTCTTGAAATCGCTTAGAACCTGTTTCAAATGTTGCTCATACCATTCCAACCAAACTGATGGGCTTAAGTTCAATTCCCTTTCGTCTGGCAAGTCACTTCGCTTTCTCTTAGGCATTTCAAGCACCTCTACATGTTCACTTTCAGTTTATCGCTTAATTTGCAATGCGTCAAGACTTTGCAGGCTTGAAATTAACCTAAGGCTCTAAATTCAAAAGAGAGCAAATCTTCTTTCAATTTCGCCAAGGTCATTACAAAATTTTTGCACAGAAAGGGGTGAAACTTAAAATGACTGTGAAAGATGCAATGACTGTTGAACCTCAAAGTTTTGCCGAAATAAAAGGCGTAACAGTGCGTTGGCTAATTGGTGAGAACGATGGTGCACCTAACTTCTACATGCGACTTTTTGAATTACAGCCAGCCTCGCAAACACCTTGGCACCATCACCCTTGGGAGCATGAAGTTTTCGTGCTTGAGGGCGAAGGGTTCGTCAAAAGTGAACAAGGCGAACAAAAACTCGTTTCGGGCACTGTTGTCTTTGTCAGACCGAATGAATGGCATCAGTTTAGAGCGCATCCTGAAAAGCCCCTGAAATTCTTATGCTTAATTCCTGCCAGTGGAGCCTGTGCTTTGCCCAAATGTGAAGAAAACTCATAAAAGGAATGAGGCTATTCAGTCAAAAGCAGGGACGGATAAAATCTGCCCGAAAAATTCTGGATACCTTCGCTCACCCTTTCAATTGAACGAAATTTTTCATTCGCTCTTCACTCAAACTTTACTTTCGTGCGTTATACTTGCCCTTTCGGAGGCGCATGGAGATGTGGCAAGGCTTGACAGAAAAACTTCAAAATCTGCTTTCCCGCTTTCGTGGTCGTGGTCGCATAAGTGAAGAAGAAGTTGAAAACTGGCTAAGAGAACTTAGGCTCAGTTTGCTTGAAGCGGATGTCAACTTAAGGGTTGCAAGGCAATTTGTCAATCAAATTCGTGAAAGAGTAATGACACCAGAAGTCATGGAGCACCCAAATCCCTTCAGGAGAATGACACAAATCGTTTACGAGGAACTGGTGAAACTTTTGGGCGAAAAAACCGAACCACTTCAAATCGCTTCACAACCGCCGACAATGTTTTTGCTTTTGGGGTTGCAAGGTTCAGGTAAGACAACGACTTGCGGCAAGATGGCTGCAATGTTCAAAAAACAAGGGAAGCGTCCATTACTTGTCGCTGCTGACCTAAAGCGACCCGCTGCAATTGAGCAGTTGGAGCAAGTCGGCTCTCAAGTTGGAGTTTCAGTTTTCACCATGAGAACCAATTCGCCTGAAAGTTTGGCTCAAGCAGCCTTGAACCATGCCCGCACTAATGCCTATGACATCCTTCTCGTTGACTCCGCTGGACGACTTCACACTGACGAAGATTTGATAGACGAATTGAGGCGTTTGAAGTTTGCACTTCGTCCCCATGAATCTTTGCTCGTTTTGGATGCCACAACTGGACAAGATGCTGTCCGAGTGGCAGAAACTTTTGAAAACGAGATAGGAATTACTGGCGTCATCTTGACTAAACTTGACAGCGATGCAAGGGGCGGAGCAGTTCTTTCGGTTCGTGCAGTGACGGGCAAACCTGTCAAACTTGTCGGTCTTGGTGAACACTTGTCAGATTTGGATGTTTTTCACCCTGATAGGATGGCAGCGAGAATTTTGGGCTTGGGCGATGTGGCGAGTTTGATGGAAAAAGTTGAAGGAATCGTTGATGAAGCAACGGCTCGGAAAATGGAAGAGCGAATTGCAAAAGGGACTTTCAACCTTGAAGACCTTCTCCTTCAACTTCGGCAGATGCGTCAAACTGGACCGCTTGAACAACTTTTATCACTTTTGCCTGGCTTCAGTGGACTTGGTGCGCCAAGACCTCAAATTGATGAACGAAAACTGAAGAGAATGGAAGCCATAATTTTGTCTATGACGCCTGAGGAAAGACGCAACCCAGACATCATTGACGGCTCAAGGAAACGAAGGATAGCAAAGGGCAGCGGAACAACAGTTCAGGAAGTCAACCAACTCTTGCGCCAGTTCAAAGCAATGCGTGATACAATAAAGCAAATTGCAAAAGCAAAATTGAGCGATAGAGATTTGATGCGACTGTTTGGCGGTTTCTGAGACGAAAGCATGGTGACTTTTCATGAGCATTTTAGTCAAGTCTGTAACTTTGCGAGGCAACAAAGTTCAAATTGAACTTGACGGCATGTTTGACACTGGTTCAACTTACTCGGTTATCCGAAAAGACATCGCAGAACAATTGGCAACAGTTATCCCTTTAAACGAACCAGTTACGCTTAAGACGGCTGAATAAGGACGACAGATAACAGTCACTTATTGTGTGCGTTTAACTATCTGGCTTAATGGTTATAGGCTTTCCGACGAATTCATGGTTGTTGAGCAATTAAGTCGCCCCGCTCTCATCGGTGCAACGACGGTGCAAAAGTGGCGAATGCGTTTAGACATGGCAAATGAGGAAGTCATTGTTGACCCAACAGCGACAGAATTATGGTTGCTTTGAAAGGAGGTGAGAAGCAATTGGTGCGGATGAGACTCATGCGGGTTGGTGCTAAAAATAACCCCCGCTACCGAATTGTCGTCGCTGATGCGAGAGTTCCAAGAAACGGTAAGTTCATTGAAATCTTGGGTCACTACAATCCGACCCGTGAACCTGAGGAGTTGAAGATTAACAGGGAGCGTGCTCTTTACTGGCTCTCTGTTGGAGCGCAACCGACTGAAACTGTCGTGAGGCTTTTATGCAAACTTGGTATCTGGCAGGATTTCCATCGGCTCAAAAAGGAAACCCAAAAAGCCGAGGAAAAATCCAACTAATGCTGAAGGCTAAATCATGGAGCAAGGAGGGAACAGGATGGAGCAGCGAGGGTCTTTAGGTCATCTCGTTGAAACTATCGTTCGTGCACTCGTTGATAACCCAAATGAAGTTCATGTCAAACAGATTGAGGGTGAAAAAACGATCATCGTTGAAGTCAAAGTTGCGCCAACCGATTTGGGCAAAGTCATCGGTAAAGAAGGGCGAATAGCCACAGCCATCCGCACCTTAGTAAGAGCAGCAGCAACCAAACTGGGCAAGAAAGTTTCTGTTGAAATCTTGTGAGCATTTTTCAATTGAAAACTTGAGCAAAAGGGAACTTTCCCCTCTTGTGGGCGGACTTCTTTTTGTCCGCCCTACTTCAGTTTCTTGATTGGCAAGAGGTTGTCCTAAGATGCCTGCAAGGAAAAAAGTTGTCATTATCACTGACGAACTTCGTGAATGGACTCAACCAATAGCAGTTATTGTTGCTGTGCAAGGTTTGAAAGGCGAAGTTAGGGTCAAGCCCCTTCATGGTGCTGCCGACCAACTTTTCTTTGTCGGAAGCGAAATGTGTTTGGTTCTCCCTTCAGGGCGAAGACAAAAACTCACTATCCAAAATTGCTACCCCAAAGGTTCAATTTGGGTTGTCAAGTTTTCCGAGGTTGAAAGCATCAACGATGCCGAAAAATTAGTGGGATTGCAATTGTCAGTCCATAAGGATTGGAGACCGAAACTTGAAGAGGGCGAATTTCTCTTAAGTGAACTTTTAGGCATGAAAATCATAACCGAAAAAGGTGAACTTGTTGGAGAAGTTTTGGAAATTTTGGAAAGTCAAACCTATGACTTAATTGTCACTGAGCAAGGCATAATCCCCATGAGCCGTGAATTCGTCAAGAAAGTGGACAAGAAAGGTCGCAAAATTGTCGTCAGCCTGCCCAAAGGTTTACTCAGCGAGGAGGTGAATAAAAAGCGTCAGCGAAGATGGCGAAAGTAGCTTTTCATATCTTCACTTTGTTCCCCGAATGGTTTGATACACCGCTTAAAGTCAGCATCATAGGTAGGGCAATAAAGGAAGGAAACATTGCTGTCTTTTGTCACAACATACGAGATTACGCTACAGATAAACACCGAACCGTTGATGACTATCCCTACGGAGGTGGAGCGGGTCTGGTTTTGAAACCCGAGCCAATTTTTGCAGCCGTTGAAAGCGTTTTGAATCAACTTTCCTTGCCCCAAACTCCGCCCATCATCTTACTTTGCGCACAAGGTCGCACCTTTAACCAAAAAATTGCCCACAAGTTGGCTCAAAATCCTGTTTTACTTTTGATTTGCGGACATTACGAAGGTGTTGACGAACGAGTTCGTGAGCATTTAGTCACAGACGAAATTAGCGTCGGCGATTACATCTTAACTGGCGGAGAACCTGCTGCAATGGTCATAATTGATGCCGTTGCAAGGTTAGTGCCCAATGTCATTGACGAAAAATCGCCTGTTGAAGAATCCTTTGCTTCAGGCTTGCTTGAATATCCCCAATATACTCGTCCGAGAGTCTTTCGTGGCTGGGAAGTTCCAGAAGTTTTGGTGACAGGTAACCATGAAGCGATAAAAAAATGGCGACGCAAGGAAGCGTTGAAGCGGACCTTAATCCGTCGTCCAGACTTGCTTTTGAAGACAAATTTAACCGAAGAAGATTGGCAAATGCTTAGGGAAATTGAGGCTGAACTTTCCTCATCAGGTCAAATCCTCTGCCTGTGGCGAAAGTGGTCAGAATAGAAAAATTCGGCACGATAAAGGTTTGTTCTGAGAGAAACCCCAATTTATGCTCAAAAGTTTTGAGCATTCGGTTCAAAGTTAGCCAGCACTACGAAAAGCCAACAAAATTTTGAGCGTAGAGTAAGGTTTTTTACCAAAGGCAAATGGAAGTTTACGAGTTGCAAAATTTGTTTCGGAGGGCGAGGCTACTGCCGACCCAAAAAATTCGGCTGATTATCCGATAGCACAAGTCAATAAGATTTTTAGCGATTGAGACTAAGCACATCAAAATTGATTGCAGGGTGAAATGAGATGAGGCGAATGAGTTGGAAAGTTTTGGCAATAATTGCCATCGCAATTTGGCTCTCACCAATTTTCATCGCATCTTGGCTCAATCGCCCTTACCCTTCAAAACCACTTTCGCTCAAGTTGGTCACTTGGAAGGAAATTGGCATAGTGAAAGGTTGCACTGATTTTGATGGTGACGGCAACGATGAATTGGTGGTTCGGGATAATCAAGGTCAATGGTGGGCGGTTTGGTGGGATGAGGGAAAATGCAAGCGGGGAAAGTTGCCTGTGTCAAAAGGTTCTTGGATTCTTTCATCCCAGCGGGGAGTTTTTGAAGATGCGCAAAAATTGATAAAAGTTCGTTTCGTTGATGGCAAGTGGCAAGTTAAAGTTGTGCCAGAGGAAGTTGCTGATCGGGATGCTTCTTTGGGATGGCAAAGACAGGAAAAGTGGGGATATGTTGCACTTGCAGATGTTGATGGAGACAAAAGGCTTGACAGAATTAGTTGGGACGGGGGGAAAAGGTTGATGGTGAAGACCGCCAAAAGTGAGGAGTGGAAGAAGCAAAAACTTAGTTATGACCTTTGGGCTGTCAAGGACTTGGATGGAGACGGGAAAGTGGAGTTGGTAAACGAAGAATTTGTGGATAATGTCAATCGGCGTGTGGTTTGTTGGTATTTTGATACAGAAGCGGGAAAGTGGAGAAGTGGCTCAGTGCAAATGCCTTTTGTAAGGTTAGGCGATTTGGAAGGTTTTCCATGCGAGTTTTTTATGGAAAGTGTTTTTGGAATTAAGCAAGAAAGCGGGTTCGCTTTGATAGGGCTTACTAATCAGAAGCGAAGGACGCAAATTTGGAAACTTGTTTGGCAAGGGGACAGGTGGCGAAAGGAATTGTTTGACGAGTTTGAAGGAGAAGGTTTACCAACTTTCACAGGGCAAGATTGGTTGGTATTGCCTTTCTTAAAACCGCCACGATGGTGGCTTTGGATAAGGGAAAAGGTTGACGAATTGATGGAGAGATTGAACTTTAAAGGGCTTCCTCCCATTGACTTGAAGATAAGGTTAATAGGGCGAACAGGCAAAGGCAAATGGGTGACACTGATGAGGTTTAAATATAGCGAGCTGATAGGGATAGATCTTGCTGATTTGGATAGCGACGGATTACTGGAAATTGCTTTGATTTTAAGTCAACTTGATGACTCATCGGTTTATGTTGGCAAGTTTGTTTCTGGTCAATGGTGGCTGGGTAGGGAGAAGTTACCCAACAAATTTGTGCCTTACGATTTGCTGGGGAAAAATTTTCGTTATCGTGGCATCAATTGGGCTTTATGGCAGGATGAAAATAATCGCTGTGTTGCTGTGACAGTGAAGCGTTGATGAAATGAAAAAACCGACATCATAACGCAAGGCATGGACTCTAAAAATTCGCCGTTGTTTCGCCCTTTATGGACGACGACAGTTTTTAACGACCGTCAAGGATAAACACTGATGCTACCAAGTTCAAAAATTCCCTTAACGAAAGCGAAAAATCAGGCGAAGATAAGCCTGCAAAGGAGCAGTTAATGAAGGCATCATTGAGCCAAGCCCACTCCAATGACAAAAGGCGTTTTGGGCAAAGGGGCTTTTATGGCTGTAAGTTGTAAGCAATAAGGTCCTGTTGGTAACGGCTCAGTTACAGTCAGGATCAAAGGTGGCAATTGAGCAACTTGCCTCCATTTTCTTTGAGGGTTAGCCTCACTCCATATTGTCAAAACAAACTCTCCAGAGCCACCTTCCCAACCGACAACGACTTTAACAAGTGAAGGTTGGGATAACTGGAAGCGGTATATCGGCGAACTTTGAGCAGTTCCTAAAGTTCCTACAATCTCTCTTCGCATAACCATTTGCCTTCCTGTCAAAAGACCTGTCGCTTTGTGTTCACCTAATGCCCCAACTTCAACAGGGCGAGTAATTTCTTGCGCAATTTGATGAGATAAACGCATCGTCAATGGACGGATAGCAAGGAACTCTATAAGCCTTCGCTCTATCTCAGACGGTTGCGCTTTATTATGGAAGGCTGTATAGATAACGAAACCTTGTCCATAGGCAAAAGAAACTAAGAGTGCTTTTTGAGTTAACCAACCTTCTGCTACCAAGTAAACACGACACGATGGATGCCACGATGATACATGACGCCACGCTGGCATGTCAAAATTCAACCGCACTTGATGACCAACCAAGCCTATTAGGGTGTGGTCAATGACCCTTGCATCTACGACTTCCCCGAAAAAAGCGAAAATCCCGCTAAAGCCAAAGTCAAGAATATGTGGAAAGGCTGCTTTGATTACATCGCAAGCATAATCGGATGCGTAAAGGACACCGCCTTTAGCAACATATCTCTCAATCGCTTGTCCGCTTTCAAACCGATCCAAATCTTCATGACAGTTGACAAAAACAGCATCGTAATTTCGTAAGTGCGCCAAATCATACAATGCTTCAAAACCGATTTGTTCTACATTGAAGCCAAGATGTCGCAAAACACTGCCAATGTCATCGTAACCAACAGGAGTAACAGCAAGGCGTAGAGGTTTTGGTTTCCATTGCTTGATAATGTTGGCAGGTTGAGTTGGTTGCGTAACGGTGACGAAAAGTCTCGCCTGACCCAACCAATTACCCAACCCGTAACTGAAGCCTATGCACAACAACAAAACTCCTAAAGCCATTAGCGCTTGCAGTAGCCAGCCTAAAACAGGTTCTTTGGGCAAATCTAACGGCACGAAAGGTTTACCGCAATTAAGGCAGAACTTGGCACTTTTTCGGTTAGGTGCGTAGCATGAAGCGCATAAGTAAACTTTTGATAAACCTGCACGCAACCGATACACAAGCCTTGTATTTCCGACGATCACCACATCGTTGTGATCCAACTCTTTAATAGGCACGCTTTGACCATTGACGATGATGGATGCATTTCCGATAGGGGCAATTCTGTAACCTGCACCTGTCCATTCAATGGTTACATGTTTAGGCTGAATTGCTGGGTCGTAGTAAATAGCGATGTCGCATCGTTCGTCACGACCAATGACCAATCTGGACTTGTCAAGGATAAACTCTTTGCCTTCCAATTTACCAGAAGCGATTTTGAGTGTCGCTACTGCTAAAAGGCGCTCAAAGAGCGCTGATGCACTTCCTATGAGTGAGCCCATCAAAACCCAGGCAATTCCACGAGAGACGGAATCAGGCAAATGAGAAACTGAAGGCAAAATGGCAAACAAAATCCCTCCAATCCCACCTCCGATTCCGCCACCAAGACCTGCCCTCAACGCACCAAGCATAGAACCTCTTGATGCACCTTGAGAAGAACCCAAAGCAAAACCCAAAATAGCCCAACCGACTGCACGAGCGGGCAATTCAGCAAATTTCAAAACTTGATAAAGTGCTTCACCCCAGACCAAACCGACAATGCCACCAACAGCACCTAAAGCCGTAGAGATAAAAATCAGCCACCAACGGCGAAGCAAAAGCGAGTGCCCAATTCCTAAAATCAAACCAAGCACGCTTCCTGAGACTAATCCATATCTGACATCCAGTGCGAACTTTTGAAACAAAGGCAAGTCTTTCAATAGAAGGTCTCCAAAAATCAACTCGCAAAGAAACCATGCAAATAAACCACCGATCGCTCCTAACATTGACAGCCTTAAAGCATTTGTCATCACTAATCACCTGTGCAAGTTTGGGAAAGAGGTTCTTTCTTTTATCCATTGGTAGGCGGCCCAAGCGATTATCCCGAAACCCAAGATTGCACTGAAAGTTCCATAACGGAAACGAACCATTGAACGCGCAAGCGTTCCCAATGCTTTGCTAATCTCTTCTCCGTTTTCTATGTTTTGTATGTTGCCTCCGCTATGACCTCCGTAACGAATCCATAAAGCGAGAGCAATAAAACTTGCCAATCCAATTAGGCTGCTGACAAAGCAGTGAGACGGATTGCGTAAGAAAAGAGGCAATCCTGCACCAATGATCGCAATCAACAGAAGAATTTTCATTTCCGCTTACATCTCACTTTGAAGCATATCTATTCCTGTCACAGTTATCTCTCCACAAGACACGAGTGGCAAAACTAAAAGCGAGATGACAGCAATGATAGCACCGATGCGAATGAGCAACCGTTTATTGGCGAGCAATTGCTTGAACCCAATTTCAGGAGATTGGGGCATCCCATATGACGCTAAAGGGTAACGAGCAACTTGTCGGTGGATAAGTTGTCCACAGTTGGGGCAATGAATCCATTCAAGGGACGGGTCAGCAAGATAAAAGTTAGCCTTGCAAGCAGGACACCATTCACGAATACCACCCACAACTGGGGGTTGAGCAGGCGTCGGTTGAACTGGCATTGGTTGTGCATTAGCAGGTTGTTGCTGTGGAGTCATTTGAGGCGACATAGGTTGACCACCAAAAGACTGATGATGTGAAGACGGTATTGGCTGAACAGGTGGATGAGGCATTGATTGGGCAGCAGGTGTTTGTATGAGTATTGTTTGTCCCTTCAACCCTGCTCGGAAATCGTTCACACTGTTAAACCTTTGCTCTTTTTTCAAAGCCATCGCTATGAAGATCGCTTGCTCAACTTGCGGCGAAACTGCTGAGTTAACGCTTCGGATAGACTCTAAGGACGACTGCCCTGCCATCTCTTTTTGTAACCTTTCCGTTACATCAGGAGGAACTTTCGCTGTCAACATGAAATAAAGAGTTGCGCCAAGAGCATAAATGTCACTGCGAACATCTGTCTCACCAGCAGCAAGATATTGCTCTGGTGGCGAAAAACCGGGGGTAACCCCTTGAGCACCTGTCGCTGTCTTCTGTCCTGGACCTGCCACCTTCACTATTCCAAAATCAACCAGATAAACCTTCCTGTCTTTGCTCAGCAAAATGTTTGAAGGCTTGATGTCACGATGAATGATGGGCGGATTTTGGTTGTGCAAATAAGCAACAGCATCTAACACGGGTTCAATGATTTGCATAGCAGTTAATGGTGTCAGCATCCCTTTTTGTTGCACCAAATCCCAAACACTTATTCCGTCAACAAACTCCATAACAAGGTAATATCGGTCGCTGCCAAACTGCTTGAACCAGTCGTAAGCTTTAGGCAATGCTGGATGAGAAAGGGTAGCCAAAATTTTTGCCTCGGTCTCAAACTGCTGGATAATGTTGGTGTCGGTTTGTAGAAGTTCCTTAACAGCGACTCTGCGATTATTTAAGCGTTGGTCAAAAGCAAGATAAACAGCGCTAAAGCCGCCGAAACCAAGAACATGCATAACGATGTAGCGGTTGTTAAGAACAGTGCCTTTAGCAAGGAGCGGGACCAATGGCAGAGAAGAGCCACAGTAAATGCAATTTCGGGCAGTTATTGTGTTATTCTGACTGCACTTTGGGCAAATTTGCATTTGTCTAAATCTGCCCTCTTGAGTCATCTGCCATCACCCTATTCAAAATCTCGCAAAATTTTGTGAAACTATTTTAACTCAAGTTTCTACTTTGAGAAAGACGAAAGAGGCACTTCTAACTGATAACCCAAGTTGCTATCGTGCTATGAGAAGGGATAAAATTACCTCTGAGAAAGATTCTCGCTAAATGAATTCGGCGCTTAGCAGACTCGTCATCAACCATTGGCTGAAGGCAGTGGCATGAATAACCTAACACCAACGAACTCTGTTTAGGACTTACTCAGTTGGCACTGTTTTGTAGGGGCAGACGACAGTCTACTTGAAGAAAACCGTCGCAAAAAATTCAACAAATTGGGCGGATTTCATCCGTCCCTATATTCAACTGCGTAACTTGTAAAGAATGAAACCGCTAACGACAAGGAGGGCATCGCTAATGGCTGAACTGGAGCGATACAACCCGCAAGGGATTGAGCCGAAATGGCAAAAGCGTTGGGAAAAGTGGCAACTTTTCCGAGTTTCTGAAGACCCTAATTGCCCAAAATTTTACTACCTTGACATGTTCCCTTACCCTTCTGGCGAACTTCACATGGGACACATGCGCAACTACATCATCGGCGATGTCATCAGCAGGTTCAAGCGAATGCAAGGGTTCAATGTTTTGCACCCGATGGGTTACGATGCTTTCGGTTTGCCTGCAGAAAACGCTGCCATCCAATATGGCTACCATCCTGCTGACTGGATTGACAGGTGCATCTCAAGGATGAGACAGCAGTTTGACATGCTCGGAATTAGTTTTGACTGGAGCAGAGAAATCCGAACTTGCGACCCAGAATACTACCGCTGGAACCAATGGCTCTTTTTGAAACTTTACGAACGAGGTTTAGCATACCGTCGCCCTGCTCCCGTCAACTGGTGTCCTTCTTGCCAAACGACGCTCGCCGACGAAGAGGCGGAGCGGGGTGTTTGTTGGCGCTGTGGGACCCCAGTGACGAAAAAGTGGCTTGAGCAGTGGTTTTTGCGCACAACCGCCTACGCAGAGCAACTTTTGCAAGACCTTGAGTTGCTTGAGCATTGGCCTGAACGAGTTAAAGTTATGCAGCGAAACTGGATTGGAAAAAGCACGGGCGTTGAGTTTGATTTTGAAATTGAAGGGCTTGACGAAAAAATCAGAGTTTTCACAACCCGCATTGACACTGTTTACGGCGTCACTTTCGTCGTCCTTGCCCCTGAACATCCACTTGTCCCCAAACTCATTGAAAGGTCTCAACGCAAAGACGAACTTGAAAAAGCCGTCGCCGAATTGTTGATGGAAAGCATGGAAGAACGGACAGCGGAGACAACCGAAAAGCGAGGCGTATTCCTTGACGCTTATGCCATTCACCCGCTCACTGGTGAAAAAGTTCCAATCTGGACAGCAGACTATGTGCTGATGGAATACGGCACGGGTGCAATCATGGCTGTGCCAGCTCATGACCAACGGGACTTGGAATTTGCCCGCCAGTATGGTTTGCCCGTCAAAGTCGTCATCAAACCGCCCGATGCTGAACTTGACGAAGCGACGATGATGCAAGCGTATGTTGACCCCGGCATTATGGTCAATTCGGGACAATTCACCGGTATGTGGAGCGAGGAAGCAAAAGAAGCGATCGCTGACCACATGGAAAAGCTTGGGATTGGCAAGCGTAGCGTTCAATACCGTTTGCGCGATTGGTTGATTTCTCGCCAGCGCTATTGGGGCACGCCTATCCCCATAGTCTACTGTGACGATTGCGGAGTTGTCCCTGTGCCTGAAGAACAACTTCCCGTTTTGCTCCCGCGAGATGTGAAAATCACGGGGAAAGGCGGTTCGCCGCTTTCGCAAGTTCCCGAGTTCGTCAACACAACCTGCCCCAAGTGCAATAAACCTGCGAAACGAGAGACTGACACAATGTCAACCTTCGTTGACTCGTCTTGGTATTTCCTTCGCTTTTGCGACCCACAAAACGATAAAGCAATCTTTGACCCAGAAAAAGTCAACTACTGGATGCCCGTTGACCAGTATGTAGGCGGCATTGAACATGCTGTTGGGCACTTGATGTATTCGCGTTTCATCACGACAGTGCTTTACGATTTGGGCATGGTCAATTTCCGTGAGCCATTTGCCCGGTTGTTCACTCAAGGGATGATTTACCACGAGGCTTATTGGTGCCCGAAATGTCAAGCCTACCGCAGACCGAAGGAAGTTGAGCGAAGCGAAACGGATGGCAAAGTTGTAGCCATTTGCAAAGTCTGCGGAAGCGAAACTCAAATCACCCTTGACAAGATGAGCAAAAGCAAACTCAATGTCGTCACGCCCGAAGAGATTTGCGAGCGTTACGGCGCCGACACAGGTAGGCTGTTCATCTTGTTCCTCGGTCCAGCAGACCAAGATGCTGAATGGACACCAGTGGGTGTTGAAGGTTGTTTCCGTTTCTTGACAAGGTTGTGGCGGACGGTGCTTACTGCTGT
>JANXCD010000150.1 GCA_025060305.1 Armatimonadota bacterium
CGCTTCAACTAAAGCCACAACTTGGTCAGGCTCAACGACGCTTCCGACAGTCACAAAGGGTGGTGCATCAGGTCTTGGGCGAGAGTAAAAAATTCCTGTAAGCGGTGCAGTGATGTGGAAAAGTCGCTCTTCTGAGACAGTTGGGACATGGGCAGGCTGATACTTTGTTTCAACATCGCTTGGGCTTAGGTTTTCAGTCTCGGCTATTTGTGGGAGATTTGAAGGTAGGGTGATTTGAACTTGATGGCGATAGTTTTTACCCTTGACAACGATGGTGATTTCTCCTTGGCTGACAATCAACTCAGACAAATCTTCTCTTTCCACCAGCGAAACCAACTGGCGAATCAAATCCAAGTCAAGGATTGGTGTCTCAATTTTCTCTCCGAAATATTCCATCCTTCACTCTCCCCTAAGCATTAGTGGCGGCGCAGGGATTTGAACCCTGGACCCCGCGGTTATGAGCCGCGTGCTCTGCCTCTGAGCTACGCCGCCATCAAAGTGAAATTGAAGTTGCCTCTTCCGATGCTGTTAAGGCGGAGCCTCTACGGCGGCTGCGCTTTGATTCCTTCTTGAGGTTCAAATACGATAATCGTCGCTCTTCATATTCTTGGCGAATTGCTTCTTCAAGTTCCTGCTCAAGGCTCAAAAGTGGCATCGGGTCAAAAGACCTCAGCAAATCCCAATTGATTTTGACTCTCCTCAAACCAGACACTTATTCGGACACCTCCATGACTTTTGTCCCAAGAAATCAGAACTTGAACAGTTAGCGCTACTTATAAGGGCAAAAGATAATGACCAATAACTCTGCCCAGAAAATCGTCGCAAAAATTGACGGTTCAGGCAATTTAGTCTGACTTTGAACTCAACTGTGTAACTTTTACCAAACGAATGGCGCAAACAATTTTAGCACGCTTGCTATCCTTGTTAACAGCCTTTCAAGTTGAACGAAAAATTGTCCGATGTTTTGGAGCGATGAATGATGACCTCAGTAAAAACTTTGCTTTACGCTCCAACTTCAGGCGCTTTGGAGGATTATGTTACTGGCAAAGCGAGGTCAATTCAGGGAAATGACTTGATTGAATTGCCCTCCCAGGTGGCTCCGGGGGCAGGAGTCGAACCTGCAACCCGCGGGTTAACAGCCCGCCGCTCTGCCTGTTGAGCTACCCCGGAGCGAACTGGCATTTCTATAATGCCACGCATTCCCTAAGATGTCAACATCCTCAAGCCTATAAGCATTCAGAGCAAAATTTTGATTTCAAATTTGGGCTTATGCTATTGGCGTTGTTTTATGGAAGCAGACAACATTCTGACTAAAAATTTCATCTGCCCTTACCTTCAACTGCTTAACTCCCATTCAAGGGTTAGGTTCTACCTTTGCTATTGTTTTTCTTGCTTCAACTGCGTATTGCGAAGGGACACGAATGACAGTGACAGGTCTTGTAGGGTCAATCGGGTCAAAGTCTGTTTCAAGGCTATAAGGTATCCCGAGCCTTTCCAATTCCGACCTTACTTGCATTCCTGAAAACTCATCGCCACAAAAAATTTCAACCCAAGCCAAATCGTGCGAAGGCAAAGAGATTGGCTCTAAATCGCACCAATGCACCAATTCCGAAATCAAGTGTTTTCCGTCCTGTGACCACTCAATTGGCGGGACTTGCAATTTTCCGACGGGACAAATTCTGCTCGCTCCTGCTTGCCCCAAAATTTCGGCAACGCTTTCAACTGTTCGCTCGTTTGCTGCAACTGCAACACCTTGAAGGAACTTGCCTAACGGCAAAAGTTGTTCAAAAACTTCGTCAAGTGTTTGAGCGATGACAATATGAACCGCTCTCGCTTGGCAAAAAATTTTTCTCCAGCCTGCTAATTCTTCCCAGTCCTTTGTCCCTTGTCCTGTGTCCCATGTCCTATGTTCCTTGCCCCACAAAACCACTGTCCAACTTGCATCAGATGAAGCGAAAACTTTCGCTCCCATCATCTGGCAAGTGAGCCTGAAGTGGCTGACATTAACTTTTTCGCCCTCGCTCAAATTGGCAGGCAATTCTTTGCTCAACCTTTTGAATGCATCGGCAACTTTTTTTGCAAACTCTTCGCTTATTTCCTCTTTGTTTTCACTTACCAAAAAGCAAACCTGTGGTGAAAAACAGCCTCTTTGGTCAAATCTGGCGATGTCAAGGGCAAGAAGTTCAGCAGTTGCATCGTCTGCAAATTCAGCAGTGACAATTGCTGCGCTGAATTTATGCCCACGCTCAATGACACGAACTTTTGCTCCTGCCCTTTGCTTATAAGCCTTAACAGTTTCATCAGTGCCATAGGCGATGACTGCATCGCTTTCTTCAAGGGCGACAGCAATCAAATCGTCTCGCTCCGCTTCAAAGGGAATTACAGCCACCGATTTTGATAGTTCGGGAGCGAATTTTTCAAAGGATTGTGCGAAAAGAGAAGCCAAAACTGGTTCAGCAGTTGATGGCTTGACTAAAACAGGTGTTTTGCAAAGCAAGCAAAAAACGATGTCCCAAATTCCAATGCCGACGATGTTGCCAGCAAGGACAAGGAAAGCAAGGTTTGACCCGAAGGCTTTGCGCTTAATCCCAGAAGCCCGTTCAGAAAAATTGTCAAGCAAAATGTGGTCGCCAAGAATTTCGTCAAGCAAAACTATCAGCCGAGAAAATGTCAGTTGCTCCATCAAATTATCAATGGCTTGCCTGCAAACAGGTTCGCTGAAGGGCAAAAGTTTCGGCAAAAGATTTAATGCCGTTTTTCGTTCTGGCAAATCCCACTTTTGCCACTGTTTTGCCACAAACTCAACTTTTCGTGCAATTTCGGTTACTGGAATTTCCTTCAATGTTTTGGCTGAAGTTTTTAAGGCTTTTGCGATAACCGACAAACCTTCAGCGTTAATTTGGGGCAAAAAGATGCCTTCAGTTTGCTCACCAAAGGACAATGGCACAGGCGAGAACCAAGCCTTCATTTTTTCTCGTTCGCCTCCCGTTTTCGTTTCCGAGCAAAAGTTTTGCCTTCAAGTTTCATCGCTCCAATTCGTCAACAACTTTGTCAAATAAAGGCTTCAGTTTATCGTAAGTTTGCAACAAAAGTTCAGGCAAAACTTTCGTCTCGCCGATAACGGGCATAAAGTTCGTGTCGCCGTTCCATCTTGGGACTATGTGGATGTGGATGTGGTCTTCAATGCCTGCACCAGCACAACGACCCAAATTCATGCCGATGTTGAAGCCTTGCGGGTTCAAAACTTTGCGCAACACACCTTCGGCGACCTGAGTGACTTTTATCAATTCAGCCAATTCTTCATCAGCCAAATCCAAAAGAGATGGAACATGCCGATAAGGCACGACCATCAAATGACCATTGTTGTAAGGGAATGCGTTCAGGATGACAAAACACTTTCCAAACCGAGCGACGATCAGGTTTTCTCTGTCACTTTGTTCTTTAGGCTTTTCACAAAAAATGCATCCTTTTTGCTGACTTGCTGTAGTCACATAAGTCAACCTCCATGGTGCCCAAAGGATTTTGAAAGGCATCTTACCATCACCTTTGCCAATTGAATGCACTAGAAGTTACGCAGTTGAAAGTAAGGGCGGATGAAATCCGACCGATTTGTTGAATTTTTGGAATGGTTTTTTTCGGTCAGATTGCCTTCTGCCCTTACAAAAGACAAATGTGCAAATACTATGCCGATTGAATATGACATCGGCTTTCAACCAAAGCATGGCATAAAAATTCGCTCTCTCAAACTCAACACTGAGTTTGACCAAGAGCCCACCCTATTGCTTCTGCAACGCCATCAGAAGCAGGTTGACTTGTGACCAACCCACCAGCCTTAAGGGCTGCATCCTTGATTTCAGGTTCAGCATTTGCAACCGCAACAGGGAAGAAGCCATGTTCGCCATTGAGCATGTCAAAGTCATTGATGCTGTCGCCGATGGTCATCACTCGCTCTGGTGGGATGCCTAAAACTTCAGCGAGAAAACGAACTGCTTTTCCTTTCGTCCCATTAGTTGGGACGAGTCCAACGAAAACGAAATTGCGGTTGACAATCAACTCAGGGTGTGGGGCAGCGAACTGCTCAAGAAACTTCTCCGCTCTTCTTGCTTGCTCTGGTGTATCGTAAGCGAGCGAGAACCATCCTGCCCTTGTGTCCAAGACCCATCGGTTCGGGGATAACTCGGCATCGCTCAAAATTTGCAACCATTGGCTTGCTTTCGGCAAAACAATTCGCTCAATCGCATTTTTCGCTTCTTCCAATCGCTCCCTGTTCCAGCGAGCCAACGCTTCGTCTTCTGTAGGCTTTCCGTTGACAATTCGGTAGCAATATTTTTCAAGCGGGATGACAAAGTGGGGAATGGGTTCGCCAAATTTCAAACCGTGAACTTCAAGTTCCAAAATGACTTCCCTTAGTGTCCTGCCAGTTGCAACGGCTACGAAAATTTT
>JANXCD010000151.1 GCA_025060305.1 Armatimonadota bacterium
AGAGGGATAACGAGCATCGGTTACCTTTTCGCTCTTTGCAGGTTGCAAATTGACAGTGTGAGAAAAATTTTGAAATTGCGAAAAGTAGCACCTTACCCTTGTCAAGTGCCTTTGATACCTTTAGCCGATTGGGAAAAAGGGATTGTGCCAAAAGTTAGTTACAGTTTCGTTGACGGCGAAATAAAGGCTTCAATTGAAGGAGCGGAAATTTTGAGCGATTGGCAGTTGGTTTGGACTTAGACCTTCACTTTTGCTAAAGTTTGTTAGCGTAAGACGGATGAAATCCGCAGCCATTAACAAGTTTTTGAAGGCTGAATTTTCTCGGCGAATTTATTAGTAGCAGATGAAATTCGCCTGCATAATTTCAGGTGGTTTTTAATTGCCTACACAAGATGAGTTTTTTAGGTTCGTCAAAAGCCGAACCACTCAAAACACCAAAAGGAAAATCTCTGAAAAGGTGAGGAGGTAAGTCAATGGAAAGTGCTACGGTTTTTGAGACGGCTTCAATCCCTTTCATTCTTGGTATTTTGCTGGCAGGTGTCGGCTTGCTGGCAATCACACCTGAGGAAGCAAAGACTCGCCTTCGTGGCATCACTTTGGCTGCCACTACTGTGGCTTTCATTGTCAGCGTTTTGATGTTCTTGAAATTTGATTGGAAAAAGAGCGATTGGCAGTTCACCTACGATGCCACTTGGATTCCTTCTATTGGTGCTCACATAAGTTTTGGTGTTGACGGAATAAGTTTACCGTTACTTTTGCTCACGCTTTTTCTTGGTCCGCTTTGCGTTTTGGTTTCGGTTGGTGAAATTGAAGAACGAGTCAAAGAGTTTCACATTTGTCTTTTGCTCATTGAAGCAGCGCTTGTTGGTGTCTTCACTGCTCGTGATTTGTTGCTCTTTTACGCTTGCTGGGAGGTCATGCTTGTTCCCATGTTCCTTTGGATTGCCGTTTGGGGCAGCGGAAACCGAATTTACGCTGCCGTCAAGTTTTTGCTTTACACGCTGCTCGGAGGCGTTTTGATGCTTGTCGGGATTTTGGTCTTAGCCCTTGACTATCACTACATGACTCAGCAGCCTTTGACCTTTAGCCTTGACACTTTGCTAAACCACAAACTTTCGCCTACAATGCAAATTTGGCTCTTTTTGGCTTTTGCCTTCGCTTTCGCCATTAAAGTCCCGATGTTTCCCTTCCACACATGGTTGCCTGATGCTCATACAGAGGCACCGACTGCTGGTAGCGTTATTCTCGCTGGAGTTCTGCTGAAGATGGGTAGTTACGGCTTTATGAGGTTTTGTCTTCCACTTTTCCCAGATGCATCTCAAATTCTTGCGCCCATTATCGCTTGGCTTTCCGTAATAGCCATCATTTACGGGGCTTTGATGTCTTGGGTTCAAAGTGACATCAAGCGTCTCATCGCCTATTCTTCGGTCTCTCACATGGGTTTCATCACTTTAGGGCTTTTCGTTTTTCATCCGACGGCGATGGCAGGCAGTTTGCTCCAGATGGTCAATCACGGCTTGAGCACTGGTATGCTGTTCATGTTGATTGGGCTTTTATATCAACGAAGGCACACAAGGATGATAGGCGATTATGGAGGAATAGCGAAAGTAATGCCCGCTTACTCTGCTTTCTTCCTGATTGCTCTACTTGCTTCTGTTGGTTTGCCTGGTTTGAACGGGTTTGTCGGTGAATTTTTGATTTTGGCTGGAACTTTCCAAGTCCATTGGTTTTGGGCTGCGATGGCTGCTTTTGGCGTCGTCCTTGCAGCCGTTTACTTGCTTTGGCTCTGGCGAAATGTCTTTCACGGACCAATAACGAAACCTGAAAACCAAAATTTGCCTGATTTGAACGAACGGGAAAAATGGTTAGTTTTAGCGCCTGTTGTCGTTTTGATGTTTGCAATTGGAATTTACCCAAGATGGCTTTTGAAACCAATGGAGCCATCAGTGCTTGCCATTTCCCAAAAGGTCAAATCAGATCAAAAAGCATCAATTCGCCGAGAAAGTCTACCAGTTTGGCAGTCATCACAAGGTCAAACCTCTGACTCATCAAACTTTTCGGTTCGGCAATAGATGAAACTTCCAAAATGCCGACAAATTTTGAAGTGTAGAAAATTTCAAAGAAAAAACGAACACCAAAAACTTTTGAGCAGGGGACATTCTTGAAACCTTTTAGCACCAAACGAGCATCAAAAGCAATTGAAGACAAGAAATTTGAATTCAAGCAGGCAGGTGAAAGGCAAATGAGCAGAATTGTCTGGCTACTAATTTTGATTTTCGCTGGTTTCGCTTTTGCTCAAAAAAGTGGTAGCAATTTCGTCACTGGAGAGGCTTTTATCAACTTTGACAAGGTTCAGCAAGGAAGGGAGTTCAAGGTCGCACTAATTGCCAAGATCAAAGAGGGCTACCACATACAAGCCTCAAAGCCACCAGAAGGTTTCATTGCAACGAGACTAATTATTGACGCACCCAAAGGTTTTAGCGTCTTAAAAGTTCTTTACCCGCCCACTAAAATCAAAGAGATGTTGGGTCAAAAGTTGCCCCTTTACGAAGGGGAGCAAATTTTTGCTGCAATTTTGAAATTGGACAAATCTGTCAAGGTCGGAAAAGCGATTTTGAAACTTAAACTTCGCTATCAGGCTTGCGATGACAAAAGTTGCTATCCACCTAAAACTCTGACTATCGCTATCCCTGTTGAAGTTGTTTCGCCCGATATTTCTGTCAAGGCAGTGAACAATGAGATTTTTGAAAAACTTACGAAAGAACCGAAAGACTCAATCGTTAAACCAGAGCGAAAGGGAATTGTGGAAAGAATAGGCGAGCAAATTTCAAATGCATTGAGAAGTGGTAGCATACTGGTTGCCGTCATCTTTGTTTTTTTGGGCGGTCTGCTCATGAACCTAAGCCCTTGCGTCTTTCCGATGATTCCCATAGTCATAGGCTATTTTGGGCAACAATCTGAAGGAAAGTTGATGGGACGAATTCTTTTGGGCTCATCTTTTTTGCTGGGCTTAATAGTGATGTATGCGACTGTCGGTTTGGCAGCAGCGTTAACCAGAACAATGTTCGGCTCACTCTTGCAAAACCCATGGGTGTTGTTAACAGTGACGATTGTTCTGTTTGTTTTGGCTTTGAGCATGTTTGGTATTTTTGAGTTTATGACGCCACAATCAGCAGCAGCGGGATTTCAAAAAGGGGTTGAACTTGTCGGAGAAAAAAGGCTCTTGCTCAAACTTCTTGGGGCATTTTTGATGGGTTTGCTCATAGGAGTTGTAGCAGCACCTTGCGTCGGTCCTGCTGTTGTGGCTTTGCTGGGTGCTGCACCTTTGCTTGATGCTTTTACTCTTTTCCTGCTTTTCGTCACTCTCGCTTTTGGTCTCGGATTGCCCTACTTGCTTTTGGCGATTTTCGTTAATTTTGCGAGAAGGCTAAGAAGTGGGGTTTGGAACATTTGGGTTAATCGTTTCTTCGGTTTAATCCTTTTGGCAGCAACAATTTATTTCGGCTATCAAACTGTCTATGCTTTTGGTTGGCTTAAAAGTGAACACCCTTGGCAACCCTACACTCCGCACGCACTTAATGCTGCTATCAAAGAAGGCAAACCTATTATCATTGACTTTTGGGCTACATGGTGTCTTGCTTGTAAAGAACTTGAACACAAAACTTTCAGTCACCCGAAGGTGAAGGAGAAACTTCGTGAGTTTGTCACCTTCCAAGTTGATATGACGACACAAAAAAACAAAATCGCTAACGAAGCCTATAGGCGTTTCAAAGTTCGTGGTCTCCCTACTGTTGTTTTCATCGGAAAGGATGGCAAAGAAAGGTCGGATTTAAGGTTAGAAGGTTTTGAGCCTCCAGAAAATTTCCTGCTTCGTCTTGAAAAATTGCTAAAACAATCAGAGTGACTACATCGCTGTTCAAAGGGTCGCCACACTAATCTCGCTTAGGCTTGTTACGATTTCATGCTTCACGGTCTCATCTTTTTCAATTTTGACTGCTTTCAGCAACTCTTCAATTGCTTCTTTAGTGCCGATTTTGCCCAAAGCCCAAGCAGCGTGCTCACGGACAATTGGGCTTGGGTCATTGTGAAGTAAATGAGCAAGATAAGGGACTGCCCTCGTTTCCCTCAAGTTTCCCAAAGCCACGCAAGCATTTCGGACGAGCCCAACTCTTTTCGCCCGTTTCAAAGGGCTGTGCTTGAACTTTTCTTTGAACTCTTCTTCGCTTAGTTGGAGCAACTCAATCAAATCTGGTGCAGCCCAAGGTCTTGGCTTGAAAGCCTCTTCTTCAGTCGGTTTCGCCTTTCGGTTCCAAGGGCAAACATCTTGACAAATATCGCAACCGAAAATCCATGAACCAATCAAAGGTCTCAATTCCCTCGGTATGCTACCTCGCAACTCAATAGTCAAGTAAGATATG
>JANXCD010000152.1 GCA_025060305.1 Armatimonadota bacterium
AGGAGTTGGTTGCCCGCAAGATTTCACGCTCATCCCCTTTTACGCAATGCACCACCGCAGATACACCGTCTATTGGGACTTGCTTGACGAGGAACAATGGAAACAAAGGCTTGCCGAATGGGAAGCGGAACAAGAAAGGTTGCGGGATTTGGAGCAACGAACCGTTGATTTCGTCCGAATTGGTGACGAACAATCGGAGCGTGAACACAATTTGCAAGGCGAACGAACAAGCAGCGGCGATTTTGGCGGTCGCCGCTGGCGCCACGCCGTTGAAGGTGGCTGGTTCTCTTACGACTTGAAAGTTGATCCCGAACACCCGATGGAGTTGGTGGTCACTTATTGGGGTGACGATGGCGGCATAAGGTTCTTTGACATCGTTGTTGACGACAAAGTCATCGCGACACAAAGGTTGCGCCGCGACAAACCTGGTCGCTTCTTTGATGTCGTCTATCCCATCCCACCTGAGTTGACGAAAGGTAAAACCAAAGTAACCGTCCGCTTCCAAGCCCATCCCAAAGCCATCGCCGGCGGAATTTTCGGGCTCAGAATGGTGAAGGCAAAACCAACCGAAAGTAGGGACAGGTGAAACCTGTCCGAAATTTTGCAGGCGAATTTCATATGCCCCTACATGTAATTTTCGCCGAATAAATTCGGCGCTCATTAATTCGCCACCGACCACTGGCTAAAGCCAGTGGCATGAATGGGTTTGAAATTCTTCCTTGCAACAAATCAAATTCACCAAATCCATGCTACGGGCTTTAGCCCATAATCGTTGACGCATTTTTTGAGCGCCGATTTCAATCGGCGTAAGTTTTCTATCATCCGTCCCTACAACTTGATTTTCGCCAACAAAAGTTAGGAGCAAGTGAAACCTGTCCGAAATTTGCGGGCGGACTTCATCCGCCCCTACATGTATTTTCGCCAACGAAAGGTAGGGATAGATGAAACTTGTCCGAAATTTTCGGGCAGATTTCATCCGAAACTACGATATATCGCCGAACGAATTTGGCGCTTGCAAATTCGTTATCAACCGCTCCCTCGGCTAAAGCCAATGGCATGTCTAACCGAGCATCAACAAACTTTGTAGCAAAGACCGTTTTATCCAATTGGCTCTGGCAGAACAAAGCCTAAAATTGTAGAAGCGATGTTTGACTGCGACAAAATTTTCGCAATGGGGATGATTGAGCGTGAGCCAAAGCAAATTTTTCCTAATCTGCTCTGACTATTTGGAAAAACTGAACAATTTGTCACTCACAACACAGACAACTGACGAGTTGTCATTTCACAGTCTGCTAAAAGAGTTCTTGGAGTCAGTAGCGAAGGAAGTTAACTCCAAAGTCGCTTTCATTCACGAACCTCGTAGAACCCGATTTGGTCGCCCTGATTTTGTTGCCCACATTGACGGTTTGCCTATTGGCTATGTGGAAGCCGAAGCCATCAACGCTAATTTGGATGACTTGCAGGGAGACGCAAAAGACCAAAACGAACGCTTCAAAGCCAACTTGGACAATTTCCTGCTGACCAACTTTTTGGATTTTCGGCTTTACCGAGAAGGTAAGGAAGTTGCAGTTGCCCGCTTGCCCCAACCGAAAGAGTCTTGCAAACTGACTGAAGCCGAAGTTAACCAACTGCATCACCTTCTTGAAGCCTTTTTCTCTTGGCAAGGGTTAGGAATTGGCACACCAAAGGAACTGGCAATTCACCTTGCCCGTAGGGCACGCCAGTTGCGCAATGAAACTCTTAACGCTTTGTGTCCTTTTGACCCGAATGCTCCAAGTAATTGCCAACATGACTTATGTGGGCTTCGTGATGCCTTCAGGGAAGTTTTGTTGCCTGACTTGAACAATAACGATTTTGCTGACATGTTCGCTCAAACTGTCACTTACGGTCTTTTCGCTGCGAGATGCGAATTTTCAAACACATCAAAACTTTTCAACCGAAGTCAAGCAGCATCCCTAATCGCCAAGAGCAATCCGTTTTTGGCTAACTTGTTCCACCAAATCATCAAGCCAGACCTTGACGAACGAATTGCTTGGATTATTGACGATATTGCCCAACTGCTATCAAAGGCGGATATGGCTGCTATCTTGCAATATTTCGGTCGCAAGTTCAGCAAAGAAGACCCTGTTGTTCACTTTTATGAGACCTTCCTTGCCGAATATGACCCTCAATTGCGTGAAATTCGCGGCGTTTACTACACCCCAGACCCAGTTGTGAGTTACATCGTTCGCTCAATTGACGCTTTGCTCAAAAAACATTTCAACATGCCCGATGGCTTAGCGAATGAAAGGGCGCTTATCCTTGACCCCGCTTGTGGGACTGGCACTTTCCTTTCATGGGTTATTAGGCTCGTCCATGAAATTGTTACATCCAAACTTGGCATTGGTGCTTGGAAAAGTTATGTGGGACAGCGCTTGTTGCCACGCTTGTTTGGGTTTGAGTTATTAGTTGCACCTTACGCTATTGCCCATCTCAAATTAGCCTTGCAACTTCGGGAAATGGGTTACGAACTTGGTGGCAAAGAAAGGTTGCAAATCTATTTGACCAACGCATTAGAAGAGCTTAAACCCCATCCACGCTTGAAACTAGGCAGGTTCATCTCCAATGAAGCCAACGCTGCAGCCGAAATTAAGTGTAAAAAACCCATTTTGGTCGTGCTCGGCAACCCACCTTATTCAGGTCACTCCGCAAACCGAAGTTGGGTCACTGAAAAAGGCAAAAGGAAATTGACTTGGATTGGACGGTTGTTAGAAGACTACAAGCAAGTCAACGGGCAACCTTTAGGCGAACGCAACCCAAAGTGGTTGCAAGATGACTATGTGAAATTTATCCGTTTTGCTCAATGGCGAATTGAAAAAACAGGTGAAGGCATTGTTGGCTTTATCACCAACCATGCGTGGCTTGAAAATCCTACTTTTCGTGGCATGCGATGGAATTTGTTCAAAGCCTTCAGTGAAATTTACATTCTCAACTTGCACGGCAATGTTCGCAAAAAGGAGAAAGCACACGACGGCAGCAAAGACGAAAATGTTTTTGACATTCAGCAAGGAGTTGCCATCTTTTTGGCAGTCAAATGCAAAGGAGAAACTCAAAAAGGCGAAACCAAAACCCGTAATGCCGACCAACCAACTTGTAAGGTTTTCTATGCTGACCTTTGGGGCGAACGGAAAAGCAAGTATGACTATCTTGCCGAAAATGATGTGACGAAAACCCAATGGTTGCAGTTGACCCCGACATCGCCACTTTACTTGTTCGTGCCACAAGATACAAATTTGCAGCGTGAGTATGAGCAAGGCTTCAAGGTAACTGAAATTTTTCCTGTTTACAGTGTCGGCATCGTAACTGCCCGTGATAAATTGACCATTCACTTTACGCCCGACGATGTTTGGGAGACGGTCAAAAAGTTTGTTAGACTTGCACCTGAAGAAGCACGAAAAGAATTTGACTTAGGAAAAGATGTTAGAGATTGGAAAGTTGAATGGGCGCAAAAGGATTTGCGTGAGGCAGGTGTGCCTGATGAAAATGCTCGTAAAAAAGTCGTGCCTATTCTCTATCGTCCTTTTGATATTCGCTTCACCTTTTACACAGGTAAAAGCAGAGGTTTCCTTTGCATGCCCCGACCCGAAGTTATGAGCCACATGTTGGCAGGTGAAAATTGGGGACTTATCACCGCTCGCCAAAAATCACAGCAAAGTGAGAGTTGGGCATTGGTTGGCGTGAGCAAGTTTATCATTGAAAGTTGTGCCATTTCTAACAAGACAAAGGAAATCAACTATCTGTTTCCACTTTACCTCTACACCTTGACTGACCAAATTACTGCGCCCAATCAAGTGACTGATGAGCAAGGGCGACGGCTTAACCTATCTGACAAATTTCTGGAAGCATTAGCAGAGCGATTAGGTTTGCCTCGGACTGAACCTTTTAAGTTGCCTGAAGGCATAACCCCTGAAGACATTTTTGGCTACATTTACGCTATCTTGCACAGTCGCCAGTATCGCAAGCGCTATGCTGAATTTTTGCGCCGTGATTTCCCACGAATTCCCCTAACAAGCAACAGAGAACTTTTCTTTGAACTGGCTAAATTGGGCAAAGAATTGGTCGCCGTGCACTTGTTTGAAAATGTGCCTGATTTGGGTTACGGCAAACTTGAAGTTGCAGGCAGCAATGAGATTGAACGAGTGCACTACGACGAAGTTCACCAGCGTGTCTACATCAACGCCAATCAATATTTCGCTCCTGTGCCAAAAAAAGTTTGGGAGTTTCGCATTGGTGGCTATCAACCTGCAGAAAAGTGGCTTAAAGACCGCAAGGGACGAAAGTTGGAATTTTCCGACATTGAACATTATCGCAAAATCTTGCACGCCATCGCCGAAACTTTGCGACTGATGGACAAAATTGATGCACAGG
>JANXCD010000153.1 GCA_025060305.1 Armatimonadota bacterium
CATGCGTCGTGGCTTTTTGCCTTTTCTCACGAGAGAAGATGAAACTCAAATGCCTTTGAAAAAATTGCCCAAGCGTTTGGTAATCATTGAACCCTTAGTGCCCATGTCAAAAAGAGTTGCCGATGAACTTTTGCAATGGCTAAGAGATGGCGGCAA
This sequence comes from Armatimonadota bacterium, assembly GCA_025060305.1. Taxonomy (GTDB): domain Bacteria; phylum Armatimonadota; class Fervidibacteria; order Fervidibacterales; family Fervidibacteraceae; genus Fervidibacter. The sequence continues at coordinate 157 of JANXCD010000153.1, forward strand.
AGTTTTGGTCTTTGCCAGCCCAACGGGCGGAAGAAATTTAGAGCATTTGCTCAAACCCTTAGGACTTTCCGTTGACCAAATCCCGCTGGGTTCGGGAAATGCTGACAAAGCAGCGATGCAACTTCCGATCCCTAATCTCGCTGATGCTTGGGCGCTCAAGTTGACTTCGGACAAACATCAATCTCTCGTAAGCAGATATGGCTTTCCCGTCTCCGTTGCTATTTCCGTTGGCAAAGGCAAGTTGATTTTGTTTTCAGACCCAAAGTGGGCACTCAACCAATCTTTGGAATCTTTTTACCGATACAACAAAGCCAATGTTATTTTCTTCAAAGTTCTGGTGCAAAAACTTTGGTAAGTAAATCAATCCTTTTGCTTAGCGAAAACCCAACATGATGATAAAATTTTGTGCTGACGAGAATGTCATTGGGATTGGCTTTAGATGCGAATTGCCTTTAACTCCTTTGACTTTCGCTTTTTACATTCAAAAATTTTGTTGTTGCACCGGAAGGCGAGGCTACTGCCCTGCCGAAAATTTACAATGTGGTGAAGCCTACCAAAAATTTTGGTGCAGATTTCATTTGCCCATAATTCCTAACAGTGAACTTTGAATTTATAGTTTTGCCAAAATTTTTTTCGGAGGTGATAGTGTTGAGAGTCGCAGTTGTCGGAATAGGAGCAGTCGGTCGTGAAATGGTTCGTTGCCTTTGGCAGTCTTCATTGCCTTTGAGCGAAGAACCCATAGTTTTGGCACGAACAGCAAGGGAAGTCACTATTGACGGCAAAACAATTCAAGTTCGTGAGGCAAATCCTGATGCCTTCAAAGGTGCTGATATTGTTTTCTTCGCTGGGACTGAAGGCGAAAAAGGTGCTGCAAAACAGTTTGCTCGCCCAGCGATGGAACAGGGAGCCATTGTCATTGATAACGGCTCAGATTTCCGAATGGTTGAAGGTGTTCCACTTGTTGTCCCTGAAGTTAACCCAGATGATTTGGAAGTTTTACGCAGCAAAGGAACTATCAACTTGCCTGGTGTTGGAGAAGTCCCACAGAAGTATGTTGCTAATCCAAATTGCTCAACGATCCAGATGGTTGTCGCTCTCAAGCCCCTTCACGATGCTGCGAAAATAAAGCGAGTGATTGTAAGCACATATCAGGCTGTCTCTGGCGCTGGTAGCGCTGCCATTGAAGAACTTGAGATTCAGGCTCATAGGATTTTGCACGCTCAAGACCCAGGTGAATTCAAAGTCCATCCACTTCAGATTGCTTTCAATGTCCTTGCAGGTGCAAACTGGAGATTTGAAGAGGCGGGATATACAAATGAAGAATGGAAGATGGTTCGTGAGACCAGAAAAATCTTACATGAACCAGAATTGCCTATCACTGTTACCTGTGTCCGTGTTCCAGTCTTCAACGCCCATGCTGAAGCGATTTATGTTGAGTTGGAAAAACCGTTGATAGCAGATGAGGCTCGTGAGATTTTGAGGAACGCTAAGGGTATTTTTGTCATAGACGAACCAACCCAATTGCCTGACGGGAGCGCTTACCGAAGTTATCCAATGCCAATTGATGCTTCAGGCAAAGACCCAGTTTATGTCGGTCGTATACGCAATGACCCATTCAATCCTGAAGGGCTTTGGCTTTGGGTTGTTGCCGATAACTTGCGGAAAGGAGCAGCACTCAACGCCGTCCAAATCGCCGAAGAAATAGTCAGTCGTGAAATTGTCAAGCCATAAAGGACAAATTTTGTCTTTATCGGCAACAAGCCAAAATTCGTTCAAAGTCCTAAATCATCTCGGTCAGGTTCAAGCCGTCGCAGGGAAATCAGTGTGTAGTTGATAGTTGCTTTAACAGCGTCAGCCAATTCTGGATTCTGTGAACGAAAGGCATCTATTGCCCTTTTAACTGCCTTAATGGCTTCACTTGAAATGGATTGACTTGAAAAGTAATCGTGAACATACTTGACCAAATTTTCGGCATTATTTCTTTTGGCTTTTCTCCAACCCAAGCATCTTCTCACCTCTCTCAATGCAAACTCAATCATGTCTTCTAAAATAGCCTCATTTCGTCTTTCTCTTAAAAGCCAAATCGGTTTTGTAGCAGCATTGAATCCGAGAGCAAAACTTCTTCCCAAAGGTGTCAAGGGTAACATTTTCCCCATGCTGACTAAAACTTCCTTATCAAGGCTGTGAGGGTCAAAAGGGTCAGGCTCTTTTGAAACTACTCTAAAATTGAGCATCCCTTGTTGCCAAAGTTCAGCCAAAGAGGCAAAAAGCATCATTTCTGCTAACTGGTCGGTTGAAACCAACTTGCCTTCGCCAATTTCAGTGTATTTGCGCCTTTTCCATTCAGGGACATCGCTTTTGGTTATGGTTTCAACGAACTCTTCGGCAAACTTCAAGACAACACACTCCGCTCCAAACTTTTCAGGCTGAGGCAAGGTTGGTTCATCAGGTGTGTTAAGCCAACGATTGAAATAGCGAAAACCGTAAATCACTATTGCTGTAAAAATCAATGTGGCTGCCATTAACCAAAAGACAACTAAGATAATCCCCAAAGGCATCTTGCCTCACCTTCGCTGAAAATAACTCTCGCACAAAATCTTGCCACAACTTTTAGAAGGATTGCTCTAATTTTGCCATAGGAAGAATTTTTGCCAACGAAGTCTTGATTGAAGAACAATTGTGACAAAATTTTTGACGATTTTAGAGTGAAAATGGAGGTGCGAATTCTATGTTTGAGACCAAGCCTGAATGGCAGATATATGTAAGCAAGGCTGAAACCCTTGAGCGACCTCAACTCCCGAAAAACATTCACAAAAGTACTGAAAGGCTTGTCTTTTGCTACCAATTCTATAAAGTCCGCCAAGATTGGTGGCAACTTTCCGAAGGTGAAAGGAAGGAAGGCAAAAGGGAGTTTTTGGAACTGATTAATGCCTTTAACCGTTACTTAGTCATCCGAACCTACTCAACTTTGGGTTTGAAGGCAACCACTGATTTTTTGCTTTGGCTTATCAGCAAGAAAATGGAAGGGATAGAACTCTTTACGGCTGCACTCAATCACAGTTTCGTCGGTTGTTACCTTGACAGACCTTATACTTACTTGACGCTAACTCGTCCATCTATCTACCTTCGCCATTCATCACAACAGCAACAGACAAAGCAAGGCGAACAAGAAGAGCAAGATTTTACAGGTGAGGCAACTTACTTTTTCATCTACCCCTTTACGAAAACTCACGATTGGTATCAACTGCCATATGAGCAAAGGCGTGAGATGATGATTGAGCATTTTCGCATTGGCAACCAATTTCCGACTGTCAAAACTTACACAAGTTATAGTATCGGGTTGGACGATTACGAGTTCGTCGTCGCTTTTGAATCAGAAGACCCAAACGAGTTTCAGGAATGTGTGATGAAGTTGCGTGAAGCAAAAGCGAGACCTTACACCTTAGTTGACACACCAATTTGGACTTGCCTGAAGCAAAATCCCGAAGATTTAGTTGATTTGGTTTTTTGAATGAATTGTTAGCAAGGGCTTTGAAATTATCGCAATGCCCCCGCCCCGACTCGAACGGGGATCTCCGGCTTAGGAGGCCAGCGCTCTGTCCTCTTGAGCTACGGGGGCAATGCCTTAACTAATTGAATGAGCGAATAAAATCATTCACGCTTGATTGTTTTTCCGAGGCTTATTATAGCGCACAATATTCATGAAACCGAATGATTACTGCTTAGGCTATTAGCGATTTGTTCTTTACCAACCATGCTACAGGCTTTAGACTGCAGTCATTGGCGAGTTCTTTGAGCAATGTCTTTAGATGACAGTGAAAATTTTTACCGAACGAGTTTAAGTCTTATTTTTCCTTCATCAACCGCTGGCTGAAGCCACGGCAGGGATAACTAAGCACCAACAAACTTTGCAATAAAGTCGGTTGCCTTCGTCTTCAATAGTCCATCACAATTGAGACATGTTTGGTGACGAGATACTCCTTTAACCCTTCCCAACCGCCTTCCGAACCGAAACCTGATTGCTTCACTCCTCCGAAGGGACATTGGAAAGTTGCAGGTGCAAAATCCCAAACTCCGACCATGCCCGTCTCAAGTCGCTCAACAACATCAATCAAGGTTCGGAAGTCGTAGGTGAGCAAATAGGCAGCCAAGCCATAAGGTGTTTCGTTTGCCCACTCAATCACTTCGTCTTTGTCTCGGAAGGGAATTAAAGGC
>JANXCD010000154.1 GCA_025060305.1 Armatimonadota bacterium
CCTGCAACATCGGTTTTTGATGCGCAAGTCCTATTCAAATTGAAAAGTCCGAAATAATGATAACGCACACTTTGGAAATGGAAAGCATCAAGTCGGTTTTAAGTTCGTTATCAACCAACCCACAATTGCTCCGAAAAGGGCAGCCCCAACGGGGCTTGCTGTTATGCCTCAAGTTCCGCAATTTCCGCCTGTAGCCCAAGCGAAAATTTGCTGCAAACTGAGACCAATCAAAGCGCCAATGAGAATCGCAACAAGTTTCTTGTTCATGTTCATGCACCTACCCATTTCTATTGTTCGGTTAATCTTGCTACCTTGCAGTTTGATCTTGAAGTAAAGAACGCCGACAAAATTTCTGCTCAAGCAATATTTTAGCCTAAAGTGACAGGATAGTTTTTGAAGAAGAAATCAAGACAGAAAAAAGTCGGCACGCCAGTAGGCGTGCCCTCCGAATTGGTTAAAAATCTCTCGGGGGGCAGGGCTACTGCCTTGCCGAAAAATCTAACGGCATATTACCAACACACCTTGAAGTAAGGAGCGTCCAGTTTTTCTGCAATAAGTTGTGTTGAACACTATAGTGGGCTGGCAAATTAGGAGTTAAGGCATAACTCCGAACGCTCAATGCCTAAGGTAATTTGCACGCTTATAAGCCTGCACGCTCCAAAAGCCTTTCCATCTGCACACAAAAACTCAACTTTAGACAAAATTTCGTTGGAGGTGGACAAGATGATTCAGGCTAAACAAGTCGTTTTCGCTAAGCCTGATGTAGTTTTGCTTGAAGATTTTGAGTTTGACCCAACACCAAAGGAAGGAGAGATTGTTATCAGAACTCTCAATTCCATCATCAGTACAGGGACGGAATTGGCTTGTTTGGCTGGATTGGCAAATTGGGCTTCTTTTCCCTTTAGACCAGGCTATGGCGCTGTCGGAGAAGTCATTGCCGTCGGCAATGCAGTGAAAGACATCAAAGTTGGTGATGTTGTTTTGACTTACAGCAACCACGCAAGTCACGCTAAAGCCCGCATTCTTGCTGTAAAAGTCCCTGAAGGCTTGTTGCCTGAACATGCTGTATTTGCTCGCATGGCAAATGTCGCAATCACTGCCGTGAGAGTAAGCAATTCTGAACTGGGCGATAATGTTGCCGTGATAGGATTGGGGCTTGTGGGCAACCTTGCTGCTCAACTGTTTCAAATTTCTGGTTGCCGAGTCATTGGAATTGACAGAATCCCTAAACGGTTGGAAATCGCTCGCACTTGCGGAATTGAGCGACTTATCAATTCATCGGTTGCCGACCCTATTCAAGTTGTTCGTGAGTGGACGGAGGGCAAAGGTTGTGAAGTTGTAGTGGATGCAACTGGTAACCCACAAGCAAGTGTTATGGCAGCGCATTTGGCAAGTAAAAACGGGGAGGTCATTTTGCTCGGCTCATATTTCGGACGAAAAATGGAAACTAATGTTACGGAACTGCTTGAGCGCATTCACCTTTGGGAGCATGGTTGTGTGACATACAAGGGTGCTCATGAATGGCGCTATCCTGTCAAAGAAGACTCACAAGGTTTTGTCAAACATAGCATTGAACGCAACATGAAAATTAACCTGAGGCTAATTGCCGAAGGCGAACTAAAAGTCGCACCACTTTTGACCCACAAACTTAAACCCGAACGATGCGCTGAAGCCTATAAAGGTTTGAGGGACAGACCTGAAGAATTCGTCGGTGTAGTGTTTGATTGGACATAGGCTTGACTTGCCGTTCAATCGGATGAAGCGGTTGAATTTGGAGGCGAAAGAAGTTTGCCAAAAAATTCAGATAACGGTCAGTTTGTAAGTGATATTTCCGTGTTGTATTCCAGTCAATATTTGTTGAGCGTTCAGAATTATGCGTTAAGCGTTTCAGTCTTTCCATTCTGCTCGGAAGACATTCAGTTGTCTCGGCTGATTTGCGTTGCGACCGCTACACCAAACAAGCCACTTGCCGTCAGGAGAAAAGTGTGGGAACAAATCAGGTGTTGGATGATAAGTTATACGCTTTAGACCAGTCCCATCATCGTTGATGATGAACAAGTCAAAATTTTTCGGGTCATGATAATTGCTGGCAAAGATAATCTGCTTACCGTTGGGAAGCCAAGCGGGACAGAAGTTGATATTGCCGAGTCTCGTTATTTGCTTGACATTGCTACCGTCAGCATCCATAAGGAACAATTCCATGTTGGGCGGACTAACAACTTCCATTTCCAGAAGCCGTTTGTATTCAGCAACTTCTTCAGGTGTCTTAGGCAAATAGGCACGAAAGACAATGCGTTTGCCATCTGGCGAATAGAAAGCACCGCCTTCATAGCCTAAAGTTTTCGTCAGTCGTTTCAAGTCGCTGCCGTCTAACTTCATGCTGTAAAGGTCAAGGTCACCGTTGCGGTAACTTGTGAAAACGATGCGACCTGTCTCCCAACAAATCGTCCCTTCAGCATCATAGCCTTCGTTGTCAGTCAAGCGGATGAATTCTGTGCCGTCAAGTTTGAGCAAAAAGATTTCGTAACTTGCAAAGATGCCCCAAGCATATCTTGGCAAATTGAGTTTGGGTAATTTTGGAGGTTCTGACCCTGAAAGGTGAGTTGATGAGAAAATCACGGCATTCCCGTCAGGAGTAAAGTAACTGCAAGTCGTGCGACCTTTGCCTGTGCTCAACATGCGGACTTGTGAGCCGTCGGAACGCATGATGAAAATTTGGTCAGCCTTGTAAGGAGGTCGTGTCGCCTGAAACACAAGCCATTTGCCATCAGGTGACCAATAGGCTTCTGCATTTGTGCCTTCAAAAGTCAATTGACGAACTGAAGACAAATATTCACCTTCTTCAGGCAAAAGCAAGTTCTCAACAGTTTGGTCTGAAAAGTTTTGCCCCATAACAAACGCAACTGCGGTCAACAACGCAACAAAAGTAAAGCGCCAATGAGTTTCCATAGTCATCACTCCTATCCCCAAAATTTCCTTCATCCCAATCTTTTTGGCTCATTCACTTCTAACATGAACATAGCAGCGAAGCGTATAAATTGGATTTGCGCCGTCGCTGCATGTCCATTTCCAAAGGCAACCACGAGCCTTGCTATGTTCATTTAGACTTTCGGCGAAAATACTAAGCCACTCGCCAAGTGTGTGAGAGCGGTCAAGGGTATCTCCGAAAATTGTTCGCATTTTTCCAACGAACAAGGGAATGTTAGGGTCAGCAGGGAGGACTTGACCACGATATTCTGGCAGCAACTTGTAGTTCACATTTTGATGCCATTCGGGATCAATGTTGAAATAAATGCCTGTCAACTCTTTTATGCGGTCACGCAAGTAGTCAAGGGAAAAGTTGTTTTGTAGCGGTCTCAATTGAATTGGCTGTCGCTTCACTATGTCGCCATCAGAGTTTAAACGCAGCCAGAGAGTGATTATGCCACCAGCAGGTCCGCCCTTCGGCTTTTCCCATTTCCAGTCAAAGGCTCTATTGTTGCAAGCCCAAAGTTTTTTGCTGCCAACAATTATTGGCATTGGTGTTCGTGCAAGCATGCGATTTGGGAATTGTGCTCTCAGTTCAGGTTTCAAAGGCGAACCTTCCCAACCTGAACCCATCAAAAACGCCAAAACTTCGCCAACATTGTTACCCTTGACAGTTACTCCAATCATGTGAGGCGGAAAAGTGTAGCGATGGACAAAAGTGCGAGTCCCTTCCTCCATGCGAAGTTGAGCAGTCGTTTGACGAGCAAGCGAACTTAGAATTTGACCAAGCGTTGTCTTTTCGGTTATGCGGAAAGAAAGCATAACCTTTTGCTGAGTTGTTTTTTGCTGTGCTGTAAGTGCAACCGATGTGCATAATATCAGACCAATCGGAAACCATCGCCATCTCATTGTGACTTCACCCTTTTTATCGGTTTTTCTTCCATCGTTGGATTTCATCCGACCCTGAAATGCACACTTTCACCAGATAAAATTCATCACTCAGGCTAAAGTCAGTGACATGAGTGACAGAAAGCGGAAAAAGTTTATAACACAGAGCACGGAAAAAGTTTATAGCAAGAGTCGTAGTGCATCGCTCATTCCTTATCTGCCGATTTGCCGAAGTTCTCGGCAGTAGCCACCTAACCTGAAAACGAAATTTGAAACTTGAAGAACCTAAAACCTAACAATTTGCAACTCGTCAAAATTCATTGAAAGTGCTCCGAAGAAGGAGGCGGAAAGGGCATGCGTTTTCGCATGATTTTGCTAACAGCGATTTTATCAATCGTTTGGGCTTGGGCTCTTTCGCAAAACCAAAACGAAGACATAAACTCTGTCATCAACGAAATCAACGCAATTTTTGAACGATACTGGAAGGAGCGATTTGTCAAACCTTCTC
>JANXCD010000155.1 GCA_025060305.1 Armatimonadota bacterium
CTTAGGATCATCATCTTCACTTTGGACAGGAACGGCAACAATGCGCAAACCTTGAGAGATTTGCGGTGCACGACCAACTTTAGTGACGGCTTGAGGTCGGGTTGGAAATTGCTCAAGGTTGTCAACAGCGTCTTTGGAAATCGCAAAAAAGCGATAAGTGTAGCCAAATTTTCCACGAACTTGAACCTTGAATTCTTGGGACGACCTTCTGAAGGCGAGAGGAACATAGACCTTCTCCTCTATTTTCACCATTCGCCCGTTATTACCTTGATGCTGTCGCCCGTCCTCCCTTTCTTCGCTGAACCAAATCTCTGACTGAGATACTCCAGACAAGTCATCTTGAGCATTCCATTGGACATTAAATTTCCCTCGTGATTGTTCAGCAGGCAATTCAGCAACTTGGCTGGTCGGGGGTTGAGCATCTACTGTAATTTCAATCTCGTTAGTTAGTATAGGCGGATTTTCGTCAAACCTGATTTCAGCCTTAGCGACAACCTTTGCCCTTGACGACACCCCTTGTTTCAAGTTCACACTGAATTTTGCCCAACCTTCGCCTTCAGGGGGATTTCTGTTAGGTGGCAGGTTAATTCCAACGAATCGCCAAATAATAGTCCGTGTTTCTTTGTCAATAGCAGTCGTCAAGACATTTGGGTGACTGGAACCATCAAAGGTCAAAGAGTTCATGTCCAAGTCATCATCAAGAACTAACTTCAAGGTGACTTCCTCAGCAGGGAAGTTGGCTTCAGGAGAGTTCTCAAAGTGGATGGTAAACGAAAGTCTTTGTTGGGGTGAAATATATGGACCATGTGGGGCAACTTCTATGCTGTTTGGATCCCAAGCAGCAACCAAGGTCGTTCCAAGAGCATCAGCAACTCCCGTTGGAAACCTATCTCCCTCATTCGCCAAATAATGCTCTATCAGATGATTATCCATACTCTCCATCCATTCTGCAATCTGAGGTGACGCAGTTAGCAACCTAATGAGATCGGAATAGCTTATTTCACCTACTCTGGGGTCAAAGAACCTACTTGCGTAAAAATGCGGTCCTGCAGCCAAGTATTGAATTCCCTTTTCAGTGAAGACCGTTTTGGGTATAGAACCAAAACCAAGATGCCATCCTCCTTTTACTCCTTTTGCTGGGTTAGGTTTCATGTATCCGAGATGCCAAACATTTGCCCTCTCAACACCACGGGGGAAAGCTAATCCTGCACCTGGTCCTACAAGTTGTGTATAAATGGGCAACTGAATTTTGTCAACGCCGAACCTGACTGGCTCTGGTCCTTCACCTTTACCGAAAGAAAAGACATATCCGCCTTTCCCGGCAATTTTACCATCAAGCATTGCATGCAGCTTCCTTGAGATCGGGTTAAAAATTTTTGACACGAGTCCACCGATGGGTAAGTTGGGTGTGAGGAGTCCTCCTGTAACCTTCATCGCTGAAATTTGCCAATCTAATATGCCCAGATGTTCTTTCATTTCTTGGAGTGAATTGTACCCTAAAGATGTAGCATAACCTTCAGCGAGGTTAACTTGCACGAAACCAAGAGTTAGTCCTTCTACAAGGCCTTCAACCAAAGCAACACTAATTGCACCAATCTTGCCGCTGATAAAGTCTTCATAAGTATACATAGCAGTCAACATGAGTGTGTCCCACAATCCCCAATTAAAATTAGATGGAATTATTTCTCCCCTCGTGACAGTCCTTGTTTGTTCCCTAAACAAGTCAATACCTAAAGCGGCGGCTGCGTAGGCATGCATCTCCACCTGCAAGTTATATTCCATCACATTGGCAAGGGCTGGTAATTTTTCTCCGAGCCTTAGTATGAACTCATGTCCAGCCTTGACTTTAAGTTCCATAAACTCATCCATATACATGCCAGTTATTGCGCCATGTGCAATCATAGCCTCGGCAGTGATATCTTCCCAGTTGTTTCTGCCCCTTGATTTCACCATTGGCCACAATTCTTGTACTGGGCTTGCTGCAAGTATCCCTTTGAACAAAACTTTGTCGCCAAGCCTATACTTTCCAGGCTCTGGTTGCTGATTTGGTGGAGCGACATTATCCCACTTCAGGCGAACATAAACATTAATGTAAACCGACTGTTCTGGTTCAACGGGTTGGGCGATAACGATAGTGCCATCGGGGGCAACTCCCCACTCACCACCGGGACCTGGTTCTACATTCACCAAATCAAATCCCGAAGGCAACGACAAAGTATAAACCCCTACGCCTGTAGCATTGCCCCAGTTCGTCAATACTATAGTGTGCTTCGTCACACGACCGACGACTAAAATTTGGGGCCGGATATAAGCGTCCGACATAATCGCCATGTATGGGAAAAGAAAGATAGGATATCTTGCTTGGTTTGTCCCTCGGTTGACGACCAAATGATACATACCGATTTTTGCCCTATTTAGACTTAGGTCAAAGGCGGCCTGAAGTTCCTTTGAGTTGAGCAATTGTATTCCTGCTGGTTCAATTCGCTCCCTGTTTTGACTAATTCGTTCCAAATAAACCTGAACATCGCTACCAAATTGAGTGCCACGAACATGGAAAGTAACTAAGCCAAGTGTTGGTCGCTGAATGACCTCGTTAGGTTCAACAGCAAGGATTGACAAAACTCTTTCATCGTAAACTTTAATCCTTGCTGCCAATTTCGCTTCTTGGTTGTCTGGCGAACGAACAACCAAATCGTAGTCGCCTGTTGGGATGTCTGACAGGTTGAATTCTGCCCTTATCAAGCGAATGCTTTCCACATTGACATTCGTAGCTTCAAATGTTGATTCGTCTTTCTTAAGCATCACTCTAACCCCTTGCTGAAAACCTGTCCCTTTCAAAGTCAATTGTATTGTGCCAGTGTTGGAAATTTCTACTGGTTGGACGCTGCTGACAAAGAATCCTCCAATAACACTCAATGTCAATGAACGATCTACCCATTCTGAAACCATATCACCAGGCAAATCTGTGCTTCTAAAATCTCCTGTTCTTCGGTTAACTGTGAGGACTTGGAAACTTGTTCCAACAGCAGGTGCGAAATCGCCGAGCAAGTTAGCAGTTAGCGTTCCATTTAGCCAAGCTGAGCCTGTGACATTCATCTTACCGAACTGCGCTGCTTCTGTCCCGCTAATGCCGATTTCCAGTGTGCCCGTTTGTGTTTGATAGTAATTATTCGCTTGTATTGTCCCTGCCAAGACCCTAACTTTGCCCTCATTTCGCAAATCTATCCCGATGTATGCTGTCCCTCTACCTTCCTCTTTTGACAATGTTCCTTTGTTCGTTAGTGTCCGTCTTGTCATATTGTCCGTTAGGTAAATGTAAGTGTTGTCTTTCAACTGCAGGTTTGCTTTGTTTTCAAAAACTCCGTTTTGACCAAGATACAAAGTGCCTGCTTCCAAAACAGCGTTACCTTCGTTCCTCAATGTTCGCCTCAAAGTCACTACCCATCCACTTGTTCCTATCTTCAAGTTTGCGCCTTGTGTAATCAGTGTCACTCCTTGCCCTTCCATCCTTCCACCAAAACGCCACTCCATCGTCCCTTCCACTCGCAGCGTCCCAGAGCCTGTCAAAACACCAGTAAGCCTGAAAATAGTGCGGGAAGTAGTAATGCTGTTGCCGTTCAAAGTTAGCCCTGCTTGGACATCAAGGGTTTTCGTTCCTGTATCCGAAGGGTCATTGTTACCCAAAACTAATCCAGCGGCGACAGCATCGTATCTGATAGTCACAGTATATGTGCCAGGCAGACTAATAACTGCTCGCTTTGTAGCATCAGGGACACCATTATCCCAGTTAGCGGCAACATCCCAGTAGCCTCCTGCAGGGTTTATCCAATTAGTTGTCTGTTGGGCGCTACCGAAAGATGCAAAGGAGATAACAAAGAGAACTACCGTGGCAAACAAGCCAAAACTGCGAACAAAAGAGCCATTTACTTTTATCTTGTGCCACTTCGTGGCTACATTTAGCCAACCTAACAAAAGCCAGTTAATCATCACTTCACACCTCCGAAATTTTTTCTTCTGCAATCGTCTCTTTCACTCAACCTAAACGACTGCTTTTTCGTGTTTTTTTTCTGATTTGTGGCGGAGCGAATATTATTTGGTGCTTGACTCAATTGCCCCAAACTGACGAACGCAATCGCTGCCAGTATCGTTGCCGTCACCAGCGAAACCGTTATCTTCAATTGCTTTTTTCGCTCAGCCAAATCACTATTACCTCCCTTTCTGTTGATGCTGAACCGAAATTTTGCTTAGCGAGTCTGACAGAACTCTGACAAACTTCTTGTTCCTTCTTTGACCCTTTGCAGGGTGCACCATAAGGTGCGTTGAATTCGTGCGACTTACATGTGACTTGTCGTCGCTCTGTCA
>JANXCD010000156.1 GCA_025060305.1 Armatimonadota bacterium
CGGCTGATGATGAACTGAGAGATGTCAATGCCTTTCCACGCTTGAGAAATCTGTCCACGCCACCAAAAGACCAAACCGTAGATAGTGTCGTAAATGGCTGCAATGATAAATCCAAACCAAAAGCGCCAGTTGGGCAAAAGTTTTGAAGCCCAACCACCGTGAGAGAGATAAATGGGCACAGTTGCAATGGGGTAACTTAACCGCTCCTGCTCCAACCACCGAGGCGCCAACAAAATTAGCAAACAAAGCATCAAAAACACAATCGTGATGATTAAGCCACTCCACCCAAGAAAAGGGACAAGCCAAGCAAGCAAATGGTCAGGACGATAAAGGTCGTAAGGGCGACGACCGCCGAAAAAGGCTTCAAGGGAATCTTTGTAATCTTGAACCATCCAAGATGGCACATAAGGCATGATGAGTTCACGAAATCGGTTTGCCGGATTATCAAACCAAACCAAAAACCCTGTCAAGCCTGGTGCTTCCGACCACTCGCAAGCGATGCCTGTCGCAACAGCCAACATCGCCCATAAGGCAGCCAAGTCCGCTTGTGTGAGTGCGAAGCGCTTGAGCCAACGGGCAAAAGGAAAATTGATAACCGAAAGCAAAAACACGAAAGCAACAGGTGGGACACTTAGAGACATAATCCCATCTTGCCCTCTTCTTGCCATCCAGTAAGCAGCGACAGGTATGAGAAGCGCTCCTAAGATAAAAACTCGTTGCGAAATTTTGTTTCGCTCTTCAAATGCTATTTCAATTTTAGTCAAGACTTTCGCCATTCCCATAACACCGCACAAATTTGATGCCTTAACTTGCGATTTTTCTCAAATTTTTGCCAAATGAATTTTCTAATCGCTCTTTACTACAAAGTTTTTTGGTAGCCCGAATGGAGCATGGGTTCTAACTAATATGCCGAATTTCTACAAAGAAAACTCTTTCAGTTTAGGGTCAGGTGGAGGCTGCCTGAAACTTCTTCGGGCGAGTTTCACTTGCCCTACTTCTACCGACAACCTTTTGAGTATAGAGCGCTTCCGATAAAGGATGGTCTGTATCACTTGCGCCGAGCCAATAGCAAGGAAAGGGGGCGACGATGCTTTCGTTCGGCTAATTCCATGATGTGACTGATAAGCAATTGGGCTTCACGAGCGTCAAAGAAAGTTCGCAAAATTTTGTAAGTTTCAAAGGCTTCACTAATTGTCGGCATCCTTTGCCCTGCCAAAACAACGAAATCAACGAGCGCTCTGGCTACTTGCTCCCCTGTTTTAGGCTTTAGGGCTTCGTAAACTTCTTCGGGCGTTGGTGGTCGCTCAGCCTCTTTTTGCATAACAGAGATCACCTGCCTCATGGGCGCAAAAGAATGAGCAAGCGCCCTAACAAGTCTATCACCTTAGGGTTGGTCACGATGATGAGAATGAGCAGGGAAATAAACCAAAGGTTCATCCTTGATTCCAGTCGCATCAAATCTTCTTTGTCTGCTTTCCTTTTCAGTTCTTCTTCAATGCGAGCGACTGTTTCCTGCAAAGCCCTTCGGTTTATCTCCGCTTCCAAACGAGCCACATCCTCTTTGTCGGCTTTTTGCTGTAACTCTGCTCTAATCTGAGCCACATCTTCTTTATCTGCTTTCCTTTTCAGTTCTTCTTCAATGCGAGTGACTGTTTCTTGTAAAGCCCTTCGGTTTATCTCCGCTTCCAAACGAGCCACATCTTCTTTGTCCGCTTTCCTTTGCAACTCTGTTCTAATTTGAGCCACATCTTCTTTGTCTGCTTTTTGTTGCAGTTCTGCTCTAATTTGAGCCACATCCTCTTTGTCCGCTTTCCTTTGCAATTCTGTTCTAATTTGAGCCACATCCTCTTTATCCGCTTTTTGTTGCAGTTCTGCTCTAATTTGAGCCACATCTTCTTTGTCCGCTTTCCTTTTCAAGATTTCTTCAAGCCTTGCTGTATCTTCTCTGCTGGCTTTGTGTCTGAGTTCTTCTTCAATTCGTATAACTGTTTCCTGCAGAGCGCGACGCTGAACTTCTAAGCGTAGGGACATGAAATCTTCTCGGTCAACCTTTTTATCCAATTCAGCCGTCAGATGAGCCTCCATTTGTGCCAAATCTTCTTTCGTGGCAACATTGGCTAAAATTGTCTGGAAAAGGTTGACAAGCAAAGATGCTTCTCGTTCCCCAATCTTGGGCTTAAGGGCTTCATAAACCTCTGTGAGCGCTGTTGTCAACATCCCAGTTCACCTCAATAAAATTTTGGAAGCCCTAAAAAGCATTGTCACCATTTTCCCAACTTTTCTTTTAGCAAGGTAAGCGCAAAAAAATTTGGCATCTTTACTCACCTGCCTGTTAAATGCGAAACTTGAAACTCAGTCAAATCAAGCGCCATCATTTTTCGTGGTGAAAAATTATGCCGAAGCGATACAGCCTGACCGTTGAAGGGATGCACTGTGCCGCTTGCGCCGAAACGGTAGCAAAGGCTTTGAAAAGTGTCAAGGGCGTTAAAAGCGCCGCAGTTAATTTTGCGACAGAGCGAGCGTTGGTTGAGTTTGACGATAGCGCCGATTTCCGCAAGTTAGTGGCTGCAGTTGAAAACGCAGGTTATAAACTGTCAACTCAAACGGTCAAACTCGCCCTTGACAAACCTTTAGGCGCCGAAGATTCCCAAGCCTTGCAAGCAGTTGTCGGTGTGCTTGCTATTGAACCAGTCCCCAGTCCCCAATCCCCAATCCCAGCCATCTCCATCCGCTACCTTGACGGAGTTATCGGTCGCCACGAATTGATTGAGCGCTTGAAATCACTTGGCTATCAAGTTCAAACCATTGACGAAAAGCCCGAAAAGCCAACTCACGATGAAGCGCAGGCTGCTTGGATTAGAGCGTGGGTTGGACTTGCTCTATCGTTCGCCATCATGCTCTTGACGATGCACCCAACGCTTGTCCATCAAGTGTGGGCACGATGGGCATCTTTTATCTTGGCGACATTTGTTGTCTTTTGGGTCGGAACGCCTTTCTTTCGCCGAGCCATCGCTTCGGCGATGCAACGAACGGCGACTATGGACACACTCGTGAGCATTGGCGCATTGTCCGCTTACGGCTATAGCCTTTGGGCTCTATTGACATATTCATCACTTGAACACAGCCATCACCTTTACTTTGACAGTGCAGCCTTCATCCTTTCGGCAATCAGTTTGGGCAAAGGCTTGGAAGCCAGAGCAAGGGCAATCGCAACTTCTTCGCTACGAAATTTGGTCAGTTTGTTGCCTTCACGAGTGAAAGTCGTTCGCAATGGAACTGAACATGATTTGCCTTTGGAAGCCGTTCAAGTTAGCGACATCGTTTTGGTGCGAACTGGCGAAAGAGTGCCTGTTGACGGATTTGTGGTTTCGGGCAAAGGGAGCGTTGACGAAAGTTTGCTGACAGGTGAAAGCGAACCTGTTGACAAAAGCGAAGGCGATGAAGTCTTGGGCGGAAGTTTATGCGTTGACGGCTTTTTGCAAGTTGAAGCCATCAGAGTTGGCGAAAGCACTTTCGTCGCTCAAATGGCTCGCATGATGGATGAGGCTCAAGGGACGAAACCGAAAATGCAAAGGCTCGCCGACAAAGTCGCTGCCGTTTTCGTGCCAATCGTTTTGTTTCTCGCTCTTGCAACTTTTGTCGGTTGGCTTGCGTTTGTTGGCGATTTGATGAAATCCTTTGTCGCCGCTGTTTCGGTCACTGTCATCGCCTGCCCGTGCGCCATGGGATTGGCAACTCCGACAGCAATCGCTGTGGCGTTGGGACGGCTCGCTCAGATGGGCATCTTGGTTCGCAACGCTGAAGCAATGGAAAAAGCACCGAACATCACAACTGTTGTGCTTGACAAAACTGGAACAGTAACGAAAGGACGAATGAAGGTCATGGCAATTTGGAATAGGGACGAGGGACGGGGGACGAGGGACGAAAACGAATTGCTTGCGTTGACGGCGTCGGCTGAGCAAGGCTCGTTGCATCCAATCGCTCAAGCAATCGTGCAAGCAGCGAAAGAACGAAACTTGACTTTGTTGCAACCTTCGGAAATTCGCACAGAAGTTGGTTCAGGCGTCATTGCAAAGTTTGGTAGCGTAGGGGCACAGGAAAATGTGCCCGAAGAAGTCAGCGGCACTGAAGTTTTCGTCGGCAAACTTGACGCTGCTGATTTGACCGAAAACGAAACTTTGCAAGAGTGGGTTGAAAAAGGCTGGAGCGTTGTAGGAGTTTGGCTGAATGGTGAACTTGCAGGTTTTATCGCTTTGGCTGACGAACTTAGAGCCGATGCTGTTGAAGC
>JANXCD010000157.1 GCA_025060305.1 Armatimonadota bacterium
ACGAGCGGTCGCTGATTTGTCAATGAGCAGAATCGTCCCACCACCTGCAGGCAATGAAAAAGCAACTTGCATCAAACCTGTCACTTTGTCAATTTTTGCGGTCAAATCTCTGCCTTTCATCAAATCCTGAACTTTTTCAACAGGTGGCAAAATCGTGACTGTGCCTTGCCTTTCAAAGTTGGTGTCATCGTTCACGACAACAATAACAGCATTTCCACTATCAGGGTCAACAAAACTTTTGGCACGAAAGGGCGAAATGGCGAAAGCAATCGGGATGAAAGGTCTCAACCGCCACAAAAGTTCACGATGTGGCTCTAAAAGGGCGAAAGTTTCGGCAATAGTCAAAAGTTGCTGAGTT
This sequence comes from Armatimonadota bacterium, assembly GCA_025060305.1. Classification (GTDB taxonomy): domain Bacteria; phylum Armatimonadota; class Fervidibacteria; order Fervidibacterales; family Fervidibacteraceae; genus Fervidibacter. The sequence continues at coordinate 359 of JANXCD010000157.1, forward strand.
GGTGTTCCGTCATTGTAAAGTAAAGCCGTGCCAGCATTCGTTGCTAACTTCTCGCTCACCCTCGGCCAAGTGGGATGAATAGCAGCAGTCGGTATCAGACCTTCTGATGGGTCATCAGGTTTTCGTTCGTTGGGCTCAGGAAAAAGCACGAAAAAGATGACTCCTTTCGCACCTGCAGCAATCGCCTGCCAAATTTGCCACCTTGTTTCGCCGATTGTCGGCATTCGCCAGTGCCAATAAGCGTTTGGCTCTATAACTGCATTCATTTGCTTGTCGTAGTGCCATTTGCCCCAAATTTCAGCAAAAACTTGTGGCATAACCCAAGCCTTTTTGCCAGTTACTTCAGCCAATTCTACAAGTCGCTCCGTGCAAGTGATATAGTAGGCTCGTGATGATGCAGGCGTGTTCGGACCATTGGGACTTTTAGGGGCGAAGAAAGGGTAGGTGTCGCAAACAAGAATTGGAAATTGAGTGTATCTTGCAGCGCCTTCGGTGTCACCGGTCATCGTAACCATTAATGAAATTCTATTTTTGTCAAGAGAAGCCAGTTCAGAACGGATGCTTTCCATTTGCGCCATCTCCCAAACTCTCGCTTCGTCCAAGAGGACATAAGCCCATAATGCTTGCAAATCGCCAAGCATTTCAAAGGCATGTTTTGCGATTTTGAAGGCAGAGTCTTTGCCACGAAGATGGCGCCACCAAATGACAGGCTCAGGAGTAACGAAAACGCCAATGCCATGTTTTTGTGCCAATTGGCAAAGTTGCCTTGCATCTTGAGTGCTGATGTTGACGACCCAGATAGCATCTATGCGATAACGATGGCGAAGTTGAGAAAGCAAATTGTCAACGAAGACCCACTGCTCTGTCTTGGCTTTTTGAGCGACCCAATCAAGCCTTTCAAAGGGAAAATAAACACCACGCATGAAACTTTGAAACTGTTTGTTGAAAGCCGTTGATGAGTTAGAAAATCCTAAGCAAGCGACACTGGTAATGACAATTGACAAAATTCCTTTCATCGCAACCCACCTCCGTTACTTTTGTTCTTCACGCCATTTGTTCGGCTTCCTTTCGTGAAAGACAATCAAAGTCTTCTTTTCAATTGCTTTGGGTTTTTTGCTACCTTCAAGCCGTATCCTTAATTTTCTCTCCTCTGGATTTCCCCAAAGGTAACTTTCATGGTCGGGGTGTTCAGAATCAGTGTAGTCAATTTCATGTCTTGGCTTACCGTGAATGTCGCCTTTTTTGTTAAGCCACTTCTTTGGCGCATTGTGCATTTGAAACTCTATTCGGTCAGGATAGACATCAAAGGCTGCAAAGTCTGATAGATAACCAGCCGTGCCTGCCGAGCAGATGTGGGCGATGCCTTTGCTCCATTTAACCGATGTCAAATGAAGATGTCCACAAAGGACAGCAATCACACGCTCGTTGTTACTTTCAACAATTTGCAAAAATCCCTCATCTTGAACCTTCCAACTTTCAAAGCCAAAACTTGACTTCAAAACTTCTTCGTCCCTCATTGGTAAAAGGGGGGCATGAGTGATAACGATGATAGGCATATCAGCAAGGAAATCAAAAGCACGCTTTACGAAAGCATTTCTTTGAGCAGTCACTTCATTGGGAAGCAGATGAGCGCCACTTGTGTCCACGACAATGAAGCCGATGCCACAAATGGTAAAGACATAATTGTGCCATTCCCTTCCAAACCATCGGTCATAAGCAGCGTTGAGTTTCGCCACGCCTTCGCCTTGCCCATTTTCGTGATTGCCGACGCAAGGCAAAAAGGGAACAGTCAAATTCTCAAGGATGAAATCTCTCACAAAAGCGAAGTCTTCGTTGTAATCGGGAATTTCTCCATCAATAATGTCGCCTGCTGAAAGGATAAAATCAGGTGGCTCAAAGCCATGTTTGCCTAAGGCGCATTCAAGCGCCCAAAGGGCCTTATCGTTAGCAAAGGGATAATAGTCAGGTCTGCCTTTAATTTTGGGCGAGCGTATGTGCATATCGTTCCAAAGGAAAAAGCGAAATAGTCTCTCCTTTTTTGCCGATGTCAGGTTCAACATTATCGCTTCAACCCCACTCTAATGGCAATGCTTTTTGACACGATAAAAATATGGCACGCCCTTTGTCAAGAAGGCTTTATGTCTTCCTTCGCCAACAAAACTTCTCGCCACTTTGCTGAAATTTGATGCTGAAATTTGAATCGTTAATGACAATGCATCACTTACCTGTTGTCCACAACCGACCTTTGAGGGAAGTGCATTTGTAAGCGAAGATGGTTTTCACTTTGTCGTTAAAGGTGTTAAGGCAATCTTTGCACCTGTATTTTTGACAGACCTTGCGACAACTGCCCCACTTTATGACTTTTTTGCTTAAGCAATAGGGTCAAATGACACCATCGTTAAAGCGAGCCCTTTTGAGTATGTTGACACAATTTTCTCCTAAGGCTAAGATTTCAGTCAAAGGTGGCAGCCATGAAAATCGCCTCCTTTGGGGAGTGATAACCTCATAGGTTGTGCCACCGACACGCTTTTAAGTAAAGAGCGTTGCTGAAAAAACTTGTAAATGCTGTCTTCAGACAGCGCGGAAAAATTCTCGCCTGATAAATTCGGTGTTCATTTTGTTCGTTATCAGTCACTCACCAACTTTTGAGCGAAAAACGATTTTCTTCTTTTTGGAGGCGATTGAGTTGTTGGCGACAGCATTTTTATGCTCTCTAATCGGGCTGTTAAGCGGGTTCGTTGGTGCGATGACAGGTGTTGGTGGCGCTTTGCTTGCTGTTCCCCTTCTTCTAAGCCTGCCAGCACTTCTCAAATTTCCGTTGATTTCCGTCCACGCTACAACTGGGCTCGCTATGGTTCAAGGCTTGATAACTAATTTAGTTGGCGCTCTCATTCATAAGCAAGCAGGCTTTGTTTCAGGTTTCTTGCTTCGTTGGATGGGTGCAGGAATAATTTTTGGGAGTTTGCTCGGCTCTGTCACATCACGATGGTTGCCTGAGCGATGTTTGCTTTTGATACTTGGTTTAGTTTTGCTCTTTTGTGCTTTCCAAATGTTCCGACCGACACCTAAACTTGAAAGCGAATCAATTCCAAATAAGCCCTTTCAATTTGCCGCAGCGGGATTTGCAACTGGTGTTCTTGCAGGTGCGACGGGACTGGGAACAGGCAGTTTGACTATTGCCTTGCTCGTTTATTGGCTCAAAGTTCCCGTTCGCATTGCAATTGGTAGCACATTAGGCATTTCACTTTTAGCCGCAATCACTGGGACGATGGGCAAAGCCCTGACCTTGCAAGTTCCTTTTTTTGAAGCCATCGGCTTAAGCGTTGGAGCAGTAGCGGGAGCAGTTTTAGGTGCAAAAGTTAGTCACAAAATCCCAGCAAAAACTTTGCGCAGTATCCTCGCTGCTTTTATTGCCGTTGCTGCTTTCCATGCCCTTTATCGCTCTTTAGGCTGAAAAGTTTCCATAACACTAACTTCCGCAGCCGAAAAATGTTTCACATGAAACAATTTCAGAAACACAAGCAAAATTTGGGCTTTTCAGCATACGCTTTTTCGTCAAAGACATTCAATTTAGCACGAGCAAAACAAACGGAAAAAGAAGCATGAGACAACCGAGTGACAACAAACTTTTGTGTTGATCCAAATTGAAACTTTAGGCAACCCAAAATCGTTTTAGTTTTCGGCTCGGAACGAAAGGAAGGAGGGAATAACTGATGCGACTGCGGATAGTTGGCTTGGTGGTCGTTTGGGTTTTGAGTGCAAATTTTGCTTTCGCTTCTTTGCCTTCAGTTTTGGAAGCGGAACAAGCGGAGTTGAGCAAAGGCGCTGTTATCGTCCGCCATCCCAAAGCCAGCGGTGGCGCTTTTGTAGAAGCCCAGTCCGTTACGAACTTGCGATTCGCTATTCACGCT
>JANXCD010000158.1 GCA_025060305.1 Armatimonadota bacterium
GGACTCCTAAATCCGAAAGGAAATTGACTTTGAGCCAGAGTTGTCTATCAATTACTTGAAATTCCCAAAATTGGCTCAGATCAACTTCGTTGACCGTAACTTTCATTTTTCTTCACCAAGCAAAAATTATGGCATCTTGAAATCCGACCGTTACATCGGCTAAAGGATTTTGTCTAAGGCAATGAGTGAGGTGAAAAGGACTGCCCTGCCACTAACAGATAGGGCAAAAAGACCCCAAACCCAAACGATAGGGCAGTTCGCATTCAGTGACTGAGAGGATGGAAAGATCAGAACTGACGGTCACCAACGGGCGTATGATTCATCCAACAGCCGTCGTCAGTCCTAAAGCAGAGTTGGGTGAAGGAGTTATCATCGGTCCTTATTGCGTCATTGAAGAAGACACAGTTATTGGCGACGGTTGTATCCTTGAAGCCTATGTGGTTGTCAAACGATACACCAAAATAGGTTGCTTTAACCACATTTACTCAGGCACAGTGCTCGGTGGCGAGCCTCAAGACCAAAAGTTCAAAGGCGAGCAAAGTTACCTTATCATTGGTGACCGAAACATTATTCGTGAGCATGTAACTATCCACCGAGCGACTGGTGAAGAACAAGCGACAGTCATTGGAAACGATAACTTGATCATGGCTTATTGCCACATCGGTCACAATTGCACTTTGGGCGACCAAATTTCCATCGCCAGTTACTCAGGCATAAGTGGACACGCAGTTGTTGAATCTTATGTTGTCATTGGCGGAATGACAGGTATCCATCAGTATGTGACTGTTGGCAGGCTGGCAATGATTGGTGGCATGTCAAAGGTAGTGCAAGATGTCCCGCCCTTCATGCTCGCTGATGGTAGACCAGCAAAAGTTGTCGGCATCAATGTCATCGGATTGAGGCGAGCCGTTATCCCTCCAGAAGTCCGAGAGACCTTGCATGAGGCTTATAGGCTTTTATACAGAGCAAACCTAAACACCAAGCAAGCCCTTGAGCGAATTGAAAGCGAACTGCCAAAGAGTGACGAATTGAAATACCTCATTGATTTCATCCACAGGGTTTCACAAGGCTATCTGGGTCGCCAACGAAATGCTTACCGCTGAGCACCTCTGAATTTCAAATTGCAAACTTCTTTGAATGGATTTTGCCTTTCCATAAAGAAGTTACACATGTGTTCCCTTCTTGAAAAACCCTAGCTTATGCCAATCTGACTGTTTGACAATTCATCTGTCGTCCACCTTCAATTGTCTACCTGTCTGCAAACTATTTTCGTCGCTACAATTTTTCGTCGGTGATGTGAAATGAAAATGAAAGTTTCGGCAATGATAGTGATGGCAATAGTATCGTTTGGATGGACACAAACACTGTCAACAAAAGACAAATTGTTAATTTCGTTTGCTCCCAATGGAACAATTCAGCAAGTTCAGGTGGCACGAAAAAGTTTTGTCGGCGTAGGCGGTTTCTTCATCGCCGAACCGAAAGATACACCTGAAAATTTGAGTTGGACTTTGATGCGTGGCAAAACTGAACGCAAAGGCGAAATTTTGACCCTGAAACTTAGCGAAATGGATTTGGAACTGACAGCAACTTTCACTGAGCGACCAGATGCAATTTTCTGCGAAGGAACAATCCGCAACTTGACAAACTCCGATAAAGCGATTGTGCTCGCTTTTTCGCTCCCCATTGACGCAACGAAATGGCTGTGGTGGGACAACTTGCGAAACTCAAGGCAAATTGATGCGAAACTGTCAACCCGATACACTGCGACCATCCGTTACGGAACTCGTGGCGAGCATTCACTCTACCCTTTTTGCGCCCTCAACGCTGATGATGCAGGCATCGCAATGGGAATTGCCCTTGACCTGCCTGTCGTTCATCGCTTCGTTTACGACGCTGCTCAAAGGCAATTGCGGTTGGAATGGGACTTCGGGCTCTCGCCTGATGGCGGGACGAGGGGCTTGGGACGAGAGGCGAGACAACGACAACCGAACACAGCGATTTTCAAGTTCGCAATTTACGCCCTTGATGAGCCGAGATGGGGCTTTAGGGCTGCCGCTGACAAGTTTTACCGTTTGTTCCCGGAAAGTTTCCGTTTGCGAGTTAAACGCTTTGGAATTTGGATGCCCTTTACCGACATAGCAAAAATTGCTGACTTTGAAGATTTCGGCTTCGCCTACCACGAAGGAGCGGACAATCCCGATTTCAACCGCAGGCATGGCTTTTACAACTTTCCCTATGTTGAGCCTTGGTCGGCTTGGTTTTTCTTGCCGCCAGATGCTCCCACTAACTTGACAGTTGAGCAACTTTTCGCTTACCCTCAAAAGCGTGAACAGCACACAAACCTTTCGGAGATCGTCAAAACCTGCGGCATCCAAGATGAGCAAGGTCGCTTTTCAATGCGGGTGGAGAAAACTGACCCGGTTCACTGGGCTGGGGGATTGACGCTTTACAACTTTATCGTTAACGCCGACCCAGACATCGGAAGGGACACGGGACGAGAGACGGGGGATGGGAGAACAAAGGCGGAGGCGATAGATGAAACTTTGCAAAAGGTTTTGAGGGATGAGCGACTTGATGGAGTTTACTTTGATGGTTTTGGCGAATTGGTCATGCCAAACGAAAACTATCGCCGTGACCATTGGCGAGTTGCCGATTTCCCGCTAACTTTCAGTTGGCAGACGAAGCAGCCGACGCAACTTGCAGCGTTTGGCATCTACGAGTATCTCGCTTACGCTGCCGAGCAACTTCACGCCGCTGGCAAGTTGGTCATGATGAATGGGTTTGGTTATGGCTTCCCGTTTCACGCTCATTGGGTTGATGTTGTTGGGAACGAAATTCGCTGGACTCAACAACGAGACGATTTTGCGTTTTTTGACTATCGCAGAGTTTTGGCTTATCGCAAACCTTTTCTGCCGCTGAACAACGAGTTTTTTGACCGTGTGTTCACTTCCGAAGTTGCTGAAGAATACTTCCGCTGGGCGCTTTTTTACGGTTTCCCGCCATCTTGTTTTGCGCCTGGTGCTGGCGCTTTCGGAAACTATTGGGACACGCCCGAATTTCACAACCGTGACCGTCACCTGTTTCGCAAGTATGTCCCGCTTATCATTCGTTTGTGCGAAGCAGGTTGGGAGCCGATAACTCACGCTCTAAGCAATAACGAGAAAGTTTTGGTGGAACGATTTGGGCGATGGAGCGAAGGCAACTTGCAATTCACCATCTACAACGCAAGCGACCAGTTGCAAAACGCTCTAATTGCCATTGATGCGGCGAAGTTGGGTTTGAGCGAACGAAACATCAAAAACTTGACAATTTGGGTTTTGACAGACTTAAAGTCATTTCCGTTTGCTATCCGAGAAACGAATTTTTCTCCCTTGACAATTTTGCTCAGTGGAACTTTAGCGCCAAGAGAAACTGCATTGATTTGGTTGGCTCCAAACGAAACAAGCGTCATGGCTGAACTTTCAAAGTTGGCGAAAGTCCACTTGCAACGAGCCGCCAGCAAATCGCAAAGGCGAACTCAAGCGCCAGATGAATTGAAATCGGCGACGAGCCAAGCCGCCGAAACTCAACCGAAAACGATTGCTGATTGGATTAGGTGGTTGGCTCAGTTGCAAGGTTTGGAAACTGCTTGGAATGGACAAGTGGATGGGGCAAATGTCGCTGCCGACTTCGTTGAAGCGCATCGGATTGTCGGTTCAATGGTTCGTGAACTTTTGGCTCTGCAAACTGATGCCGTGTTGCCCCACGAAGTTGCCTCTGGCGAACTTTTGCGCATCCCCGTTGATGTCCGCAATGCGGGAAAGGAAGTTTTGAAGGACGCCAAGTTGATTGCGACCTTGGTTGGGACTGGGGACTGGGGATCGGGGACTGGCAAAATTGGAAGCATGCTGGAGTTGCAAAGTGGAGAATTGATTGCAAGAGGTGAGCGAAATGGAGGCTATAAGGGATTTTCGTCAATTGAGGGTTTGGCAGGAAGCCCATCAAATGGTTTTAGCCGTTTACCAAACAACTCGTTCATTTCCACGAGAAGAAACCTATGGGCTAATGCTGCAATTGAGACGGGCAGCGATTTCAGTGGCAGCAAACATTGCCGAAGGGCATGGCAGTTCCAGCCGAAAGGATTATCGCCGATATTTGATGACAGCGAGGGCATCTCTGAACGAAACCTTCTACCACCTGATTTTGGCTTGCGACTTAGGCTATTTGACGAAAGCAGATTTCACAGAGTTGGAACAACGAATCGTTCGTTTGGGGAAA
>JANXCD010000159.1 GCA_025060305.1 Armatimonadota bacterium
CGACCGAGCAAATCGGTTTGGGATATGCTTCAAAAAGCCATCAGGTTTTTGGAAAGCCACATGGTCGCAGCAGTCCACAGAGTGGGCATGGATTTATGGGAAACTTTTCGTGGTCATTTCACCTACACTCAAGCATCTTTCGTGGCTGCTTTTCAATCGGGGGCAGAACTGGCGAAACTTATAGGTGACAGAAACATGCATGAAAGGTGCAAGGATTTAGCCCAAACAGCAAAATTAGCCCTGATGAAGCGTTTTTGGTCAAATGAAGGTTTTGTTCGTAGCATCAACTTTGACGGTTACCCAGACCCAACTCCTGATGCTTCAGTCTTAGGTGTCATTGAACCTTATTGCATCCTTGATCTGGAGAAATCCGAAGAAAGGCAAATGGCAGAAAGGACTGCTCAAAAAGTGGTTGCTAATTTGACGAAAGAAACTCCTGAAGGCGGTTTGGCTGTTTGGCGATTTTCTGGTGACGGATACGCTTGGGGCATGGCGAGCACTCCAGCAACTTTATGGTTGGGCTTGGTTGCTTGTTCGTTGTGGGAAATAACCAAAAAACGAGAATGGTGGGAAATCGCTCGCAAATGTTGGCTTGCCGTTATTAACCACACAACCTCTGCAGGTTTGGTCGCTGAAATGTTTGACCCTTTCGGCTTAGGCTATTGGGCTGCTGGTCATGGCTGGTCTGCTGCATGGTTGGTTCTGTTGACGGAAAGACTTTTTGAGGGAAATCGCAAAGAGAATGTGTTAAGATGATGTTCGTGGAGGTGGCAGAAGTGAAAATTGTTCAAAGAGTTTTCATCTGGGATTTCGCACCTGAAAAAATTTCCTTAACTTTACACCGTCTTCGCAACGAATGGGGACTTGATGGGATTAGTTTCGTTGTCTCAAATCCCTCAAAACTTCTTTTCCTGCCAAACGCCGAACATGGAAGATTTCGCTACGCCGACGAAGGAGCAGTTTGTTTTCATCCTGAAAAAAGTTGGTATGCAGATTTGCCTATCATGCCTATTGCCAGCGAAATTTGCGGGGCGCATAATCCCTTAAAGGAAGCATCAGAACAAGCAAAAGCAGCAGGTTTGAGAGTCTCTGCAGTTGTATCCTGTTGCTACAACCCTTTGCTTGGCAAAAGGCATCCAGAGTTAACGGTTCAAAACGCCTTGGGAGATAGAATTTTGCATCTTCTTTGTCCAGCAAATCCCATTGTCAGAGAGTTCCTCGTGCGAATGGTCGGCGATTTAGTCACTAATTACCCTTTGGACGCAATTGAGTTGGAGGACTTGGGCTATTTGACTTTGACAAGGTTGAAAGACTTGGTTACTGACTTGAAAATCCCTCCTGCTACCGACCACATGTTGTCTCGTTGTTTTTGTGAGCATTGTTGCCGTGTCGCTGCAGAACTCAACATAGAGATTGAGCGGGTGAGGTTTTTCCTTCAAAACGAATTGGAACAGTTCTTTATCGCTCCAACTGAACTTTCTCAGTCAACTCTTGATTGGGATGTATGGCAAGGGCTTGTTGAAGGTGAAGCGAGAAAGGTTTTACACATGAGAATGGACATCGTTTCATCTTTGTTAGCGCTCTTAGTAGAAGAAATCGCCCACAAGCATGACAAAAGAGTTCATGTTGAAGGACGCTTGTTGCCAGCATCCTTGTGGCAAATCGGTATTGACAGACAAAGATTGCGGGAATTGGCTGATGCTATTGAAGTTGATGCAAAAGAAGTTACCCCTGACCGATTGCCACCTTACTTGCTTTTGAACCGACAAGTCTTCGGTGACCAAGTGGAACTTTGGGTCAGACTCCATCCTTCCGAACGGTTCATACCAAACAAACACGCCTTTTTGGCTCAGGTGCGAGCCTGTAAGGAGCAAAAAGTTGATGGAGTTGTTATAGTCGGCTATGGCAGTCTCAGGAGACAAAATTGGAATTGGATTCTTGAAGCAATAACCCTGCTGAAAAGTTGAAACGAAATTAGAAACAGATTCCTCGCAAGACTTTCAGTTGGATTTGGTCTACCTTTTCTTCGGACAAACTTTTTGGTTTGCAAAAGCCCAAAACAAAAAGCGCTAACAAATTTTTGTAAAAAGCGTCAAAGTTTTGAAATTCAAATTTTCGCTGCTTCAAGCAAGGCAAAGTAGTTTTCTGGCGGAGTTCCTGAAAGGACAGTGTTGCTTGAGCCTAAAATTAACCGACCTCGGTCTTTGCATTGCTCAACGATTTGAGCGGTGCAATCTTTAACTTGAGAAGGGGTTCCAAGCCTGAGCAACTTGCAACTGACATTGCCCCAACAAGTCAAATTGGGGTAACGCTCTTGCAAATCAGGAATTTTCATACCAGCATCGTAGTCAATTTCACCGTAACCGTCAACTTTTGCCTCAAGAAACAAATCATCGGCTATGCTCCAAATGTCGCCATCGCTGCGAAAAACATATTTCAAACCAAATTTGCGTGAATGTTCGGCAATTTCTTTGTAGCAAGGGAGCACATAGCGCTTGAAAAATTTTGGACCGTAAATTGGACCGTGATTATCAGCCAAATCGCCACCGCCCCAAACTATCCTTACGCCGAGTTTTGATAGGCTTTCTATTTGAAGGCATCCCAAGGCTGCTTGAGCCTTCAGATATTCTCCAACGAGTTCAGGGACGAGGGCACAGGCTGTCAACCATTCTTCGTTCAGCGGAACGGAAAGCATCGCTGCGCTCCAAACAAGTTCAAAGTCACTTCCAGCAACTTCCAACCACTCACGAACCTCACTTTCAAACCAATTTTTCCCTTCCTCGCTCCAGTTTTCAACGGCTTTCCATATTCCTTCAACTGCTTGCTTAATTCTCTCTTCTTCGCGCCAAACGGGAGGCTCACTGTATGCGACTGGACCGTAGGTTTTAGCAATTGGATCATAGCGATAAACTACCCAGTGACTGTTTGGGTCACCATAAAGAAACTCAAACTCGCCAACTTGCATTTTGGGACGACCGAGAAGCGAAGGCTTTGAAATTGCGCCGAAACCAAGCAAACGAAACAAATCACGCAAATCTTGCTTGACCTTTTCCTTAAAATCACGATAAGCACTTTCCCCTTTAACGCTTTCAACTGCTTCTTGGTAATGCAGCATAAAACCACCAGTTGCAGCATCACGGCAAAGGATTTTTGATGCCACATCGGAAGAAAAAGCCTGTTCGTAAACAGGAACTCTTTCTCTCGCTTCACCGTAAAAAGCAGCGACAAAAAAATTCCCGTTGCCTCTTCAAGGCATCTCACCTCTGCGCAAAAATTTTTTCTCGCCATAGTCACACTTGCCATTTGAGCCTTAACTTTGATTGATGAGTGATTTCGCCGAAATTTTTACCGTTCGCTTTCTTCTGTTTGCTTTTGCGAAATCCATTCGTTTAAGGTCTCAGCCAAAACCGAAGCAGCCTTATCACGAAATTGCGGGTTCGCTAACCGCTTCGCTTCCCTTCGGTTGGACAAAAATCCCAACTCAACAAGGACAGCAGAGACAGAAGACCAAACCAAAACTGCAAAAGGAGCAGTTTCAGTGCCTCTATTTCTCAAGCCGAGTTTCTCGCTGAGCCTTTTTTGAAGCAGTTCAGCCAAAGGCTTGTCTTCAGGTCGCCAGTAAAACACAATCAAGCCATGAGCACGCCTTGAAGCATGGCTGTTGAGGTGCAGCGAAAGGAAAACATCTGCTTGAAGGGCATTCGCAAAAGTTGCCCTATCGGCAAGGCTAAAAGGCGTCCAGTCGCCATCTCGGGTCGTGATGGCAATCCAGCCGAGCCCTTCAAGTTTCTTTTGAGTTCTAAAAGCGATGTCCAAAACCAAATCGGCTTCCTTCAAACCGAAGTGACTTGCGCCAACATCAATGATGCCCCAAGATGTAAAAGCGCCATGACCAGCGTCTACGATAGCGATGGGTTTGTCCTTAGCAAAGTTTTGGTTGCTTCGGTGACGGTAGATGGCGATGACAAGAAAGACAATTGCAACAGCCAAAATAGCAAAGAGGACAAGTAGTTTGCCAAAATGCGATCTGCGTTTTGCCCTTTTGTTAACTTTGCCCTTTGCCATCGGATGCATCGCCGGTTGCATGTCTTTTTCACCTTTGAGACAAACTGTCAACGAGGCAAAGGCTTGGCAAAAAGTCGCCGAGCAAATCAAGCGAACCGAAAACTCAAGTTTGAATGCAAACCTGAAGGAAATTTTGCAAACTGTTAAGCACAGTGAAAGCACAATTGCCTTTC
>JANXCD010000015.1 GCA_025060305.1 Armatimonadota bacterium
CAAAACTTCTTCTTGAGTTCGTGCAAATTCTTCGTTTCGTGCAAGTTCAAAAAGTTCAGAGATTTTCGGCTCGGCAGTAGCCTCGCCCTCCGAGATTGGTGGCTTGGCAGTAGCCAAGCCCTCCAAAATTTGGTCGTAAAGGTGTTGAGCGAAGTAACGCAAAGCATAAGCGCTTTTGTGTTGCTCCCACCTTGCGCACCACTCAACCAACTTCTGCCCCGCTTGCTCCGCCTCCCTTCCCAAAACTGCTCCAAACTCCTCCGCAAGCAAAGGATGGGCAAAACAAAATGTCCGTTCGCCTCCCTCTTCACCAACAGAAAACCATCTCATCACCGCAACTGGCAAATTCTGCAAATCCCAAACAGAAACACCTGCAAGTTCCTCCAACTCACTCTCCCTAATTGCTCCCTTCGCCCTCGTCAAAATCGCAAACATTGACCTTATCCCTTGCTCGTTCCTAACTATTGACGCCAACTACCTAACTTGTCCCCTCACATACTCCCTGAAACCAGCAGGCTTTCGCTCAAGGGCAACCCTCACATCCCTTCCCTGCCTCGCCAATTCAACCAACTCGTCAACGAGATAACGAACATACAAAGGCAAACCGTCCGTCTTTTGCCTCAACAAACTCACAAACTCTTCATCTTCAGCAAACTTTGCCAACTCCCCTTCTCCCGCAACCATCAGCCACTCCTTCAACTCATCAACGGAGAGGGCATGTAACGGAATGAACTCAGTAAAGCGAGCCCAAGTTGAAAGATATGCTGGAATTTCGCCAACTCCGTCCCACCTGCCAGAAACGACAAAGAAAACCCCATCAGGCAAGTTGAAAGGTATAAAAGCGTGCTCCAAAACAGGCTCAACTTCATCCAAACCGTCCAAAACCAAAATCAACTTCTCTCCTTCGTCAAGTTGCAAGTGAGCGAGCATGTTCTCCAAAACAGCCCTTCTTTCGTGGACATCGCTTGGCAAAGACAAAAAAGCACCATCACTTTCCGTCATCGCCCAAATTTGACCAATCAAGTGGGCGAGGGAGTAGTTGAGTGAAGTTGCGTAGCCACCAAGTTCGGGATGGCGGTTGAAGAAGTGATAGGCGACGGCGACTTTGGGTTGGCTGCGAACTTGCCTAAGCCAGTTGGCAAGCAAAGTCGTTTTGCCATATCCTGCAGGTGCGTAAACGATGGCTACTCCTTTTCGCTCTCGGCTCAAAAATTCGTCCAACTTCTGCAAAGGCTCTTTGCGCCCGATGAAAGGTTTGGAAATAAAGGTTTCCAAAAACTTCTCCGACCGCTCCCTCAATGTGATGACAAGGTGCTCGCTCCCAAGTTGGCTTCTGAGAAGTCGCAAAATTTCTTCAACATCTCTTCGGACGATTCCGATTGCCCTTTTCACTTCTTTCGTCAACTGCTCAATTTCACTGAGCCTTCTGTCAATGTCGGGCAAAAGTTCCGTCCATCTTTTGAAGGCATCAAGGACTTGTTCAAACTTTTCTCCCAACTCGGTCAGTTGGTCTTTGACTTGGGCAAGGATTTGGGATTGAAGGAAGGAGTTCAGTTCGGGTTGCTCTTGCAACTTTTTGGCGAAGAAGGCGCAAAACCTTTCAAACCAACTTTCGTTGACTTTTTGGACAAAGATTTCTGGAGGCTCTCCGAAGCGCTGGCTCAAATCTTGAAGGAGCAAGTCGGTCAAATGCTTTGAAAACTCTTTTGCCCTTTCGCGCCCCAAAGTGCCTTTTGGCTTGAGAGGTTCTTCAATCTGCCTTTGAGCCTTTCGTGAAACTTCCATCAAAGTTTGTCCTTCTTGAAGTCGCTTCAAGTCGTTGCTCAGTTGCTTTCGGACATCTTCAAGCCATTTGCGGGTTTGGTCTGGTGAAGTGCGAGTGAAAAGGAGGCGTTCCAAAAGTGAAGTTGAAGGCAACTGACGCAAGCATTCGTTGATGACATCCAAAGTTGCTTCAAGGGCAGATTGATGGAGAGAGTTTTGGAGGTTGATGGCGTCTTTTTGGCGTTGAAGGATGCGGGAGATGAGGTCGCCGATGGCGAGACCTAAGATTTTGCAGAAGACATCATCGGCACGGTTTCCGATGACGCCGCTCAGGGCGTTGCCAAAAATTGCCATTCCGATAGTGGGCAAATCCATCATCAACACCTCCGAAGGGTTTTGGCCTAGTAAATTTTAGCGAGTGAGAAATTGAACTGCAAGGGCGAAGAAATTTTGACTACAGTTTTGCATAGCCCTTTTCGTTCAGTCAAATCAGGCAATTTCTGAAACGCAAGGTTTGCAAAAAAGAAGGTATCTTCACCCTCTGTGGGCGACGGATGTTGAAAAAACATCCGTCAGGGACAAGCCCTGACGCTACCAAACATTTTAGAGTGCTTTGGCAACCTTGCAGGATGGAACAACACACCTAAAACTCAAGGTTTAACTCTATTTTCCAGCATGTGCAAAACTATAGTCAAACTCAAAGTCACAGAACGATGAGCCAACGGACATTAAAAGAAAGGGCAAGAATTTTTGTCAACTCTCTTTACTACAAAGTTTGTTAGTGCTTTACTCCACGCCACTGGCTTTATCCAGTGGTTGATGACGAATTAACAAGCGCCGAATTTATTCGGCGAAAAAAAATTTCGCCGTCAAAAGAGGGCGCTCAAAAATTCTTCAGCGACTATGGGCTAAAGCCCATAGCATGATTGGGGAAAATGGTCACTAACAACATTTGAAGTGAGGAGCGTTTGTCAAACCAAGTTGCGACCGAGTTTTGCTGGTTTTTTGTCACTGTTTGCCTTTAACTATCAACTTTGTCAACGGAGCGACGGTGGTGAAATTTTGGTCGCCCAACTTACCTTGCCCTTCAAAAATCAAGTTGAAAGTTCCAACAGGTGTGTTGGCAGCCAGATGAATTGTTAATGTGCCTTCGGATTGACCTTCTGGGATGTTGATAGCATCGGCTTTTGCGTTTGGTGGCAGTCCGTACGCTAGTCGGATTTGCACTGCACTTTTGAATTCGCCTTTGCGTTCAACTTGAATTTTGATTTCCACCTTTTCGCCTACGACACCTTCAACGACTTCTGGCGAAAACAGTCGGAAGGGCAAAGGTTCAATCACACCAAGCACAACACTTTTGACTTCATCAAGCCTTTGTTGGTCAACATACTGAACCGATTCCAATCCGATGCCTTCACGAATTAGAATTTGCTGGTCAATTTTGGAAGAACCGATGAATTTAATTGCCAAAGCGCCGAGGGGAGTATCCTCTGGAGCGGTCAAAGTCAGTCGTCCTTCCTTTTGACCAGGTGGGACGATGGCGGGACGAACTTGCCAACCCTTCGGCAAATCAGCAACTGTTACATTGACCTCGCTGTTGAAACCTTCCTTCCTTGCAACGGTAAAGGGAACTGCTATTGTCCCACCTTGAGGGATGCGCAAGTTTTCTTCGGTGACAAACAAACTGAAATCGGGCTGAAAGGGGCGAAGGATAAGAAAATAAGCGTGAGTCAAACTGCCTTCTTTAAGTCGGTTTTTCACTCGCACGAAAAATTCACCATCAGAAGGCGCAGTCCATTCAAGGTAACTGTCGGGTCGCTTCAAAAAATCGGGATGGTCATCGTTGCCAGCAATTATTTGACCTTGCGGATTGAAAACTTCTATGACAGGGTCAACGGGCGAATTTAGCCTCCAAGCCCAAATTTCCATCACGAATCTTTGTTTTGCTTGCGCTTTGAAGACAAACCAGTCTGCATCTTCAGGACGATAAATCGTTCCGTTGATGCCGACAGGTGTTGTCAAAGGATTGGCTTGCTCTTTGCTGTCGTTGGGTTCGGTTTCCCAAACAACTGGAAAATTAACGCTGACAAGAGAAACAGGAGCAAAATTGCTTTGACCGTTAAGGTTTAACCAAAAATCAAGGGGCTGAACTGGCGATTCTGGAACGAAAGCATCTGCATAAACGATTTGTTCGGACAGAAGCCTGAAAATCTGAAAGCGAACGATTGTCCCTGCTTGCCAGCCTAAAGGCAAAGAGCATTCAAGGATAGGAGTTTTGCTGACAAACAAACGATAGACGAATTGGTTGCTGCCACGATAACTGATGTCGTGAAGTTCCAAAATATAGTCGCCATTGTCAGGTGCAGTGAAGGCTAAAGATGGGTCAGGGCGATTGCGAAGGTCATCAGCAAAAGTCAATTCAAAACCTTTGCTGTCACGAATGCGCAAAACGCCATCCAGAAAGCCTGGTTGACCGCCACCTGAAGGCAAGTAAGGGAACAAGCGTTGGGCATAAAGTTCTGCTGTCAAGGTTTCGCCTGCCTTTAAAGTCACACGAAAGCAATCTAAATCTTCGCCTGGGTTGAGTGTGCCATTGATGACTATGGGCAAGGAGGTTATCTGTTGGGATTGAGGCAAGGAGTTGTTAGGTTCTGTTTCTTTGGTTTCTGGCAAGTCGCTAACTATGAAGCGAACTCTGTTGGAGACACCACCTTTTGTGACGATGCGGACATCTCGTTCGCCCAATTCAGCATCAGGCTCAAGGGTGAATTTCAACTGCACTTTGTTGTTATTTTCAACTTTCAAAATTTCGCCTGTCACACCTTTGCCACTAACCCAAACGGAAAAAGCAGTCTGCAAATTGTTGCCTGTCGCTACGGCTTCAAGGGTTGTTCCTCTTTTTGCACCAGCGGGAAAAATTGATTGCAAATTTGGAACAGGCGGTTGAGAGAATGTTTGTGAGACAAAAATGGTTGTGAAAGCCAAAGTTAGCCATCGCCACATACTTTGCTCATCCTTTCTTCGGATGACTTTACTCATTTCTGTGAATTTTGGGGTTTAACTCGTTGAATGATTTTCATTTGCGCTCTTTACTTCAAATGTTGTTGGTGAACGCTTTTTCATCACTATGCTATGGGCTTTAGCCATAACCCTTGACGAATTTCTGAGCGTCGTCTTTAGACAGCATGTGAAATTTTTGCCAAATGAATTCAGCGCTTACAAATTTGTCATCAAGCACTGGCTAAAGCCAGTGGCGTGTCTAACTGAGTACCAACAAACTTTATGGTAAGGAGCATTTGTTTGAATGAAACCAACGGAAATTTTAGCCCTTAAATGCAAAAAACTCTTTACTCAAAAGTTTGTTGGTGTAACCTCAAGGTCGGACTACTGCCCGACAGAAGAAATCAAGACAGAAAAAAATCGGCACGCCAGTAGGCGTGCCCTCCGAATTGGCTAAAAATCTCTCGGAGGGCAAGGCTACTGCCCTGCCGAAAAATCTAACAGCATATTACCAACACATTAAAGTAAAGAGCGATGCAAAATTGGTAGACAGGCGTTGGTGCAGATCAAGAGAGCATAAGCCTGAAAGATAGAACGAATTTGCCTGCCCTTGCAATTTTGAAAAACTGTAAAACAAACTTGTTGATGATGTGTTATCCTGAATTGCAGGGCTTCAGGGACGAAGGGGCTACCGCCTAATTTGGGGGATTGGTTATATGCCTGAGAAGCGGATAGCCACTCGCAAAAATGGTCAAAAGGAAACTGAACCTTTGCCTGACCTTTGGTATGAGGTTGCTGGCTTGATTTTGCTTGCTGCAGGAGGTTTGCTCTTTGTAGGCTTATCGGGTCGGGCAGGCGGCATCCTTTTGCATCACTTGACGAATTTGCTCACTGCTTTGTTTGGAGTTGGTTCATATGCCTTTGCAACTTTGCTTGCTTTCACTGGAATTGTGCTAATAGCACAGAAGCAGCGATTGCCTGTTTTGTCTTTTTCGTTAGGAAGCGTTGCTTTGCTTTGGGTTCTCGTGACAGCACTTCATTTGAGTGTCCTAAGCGGTCAAGAGTTGAGCCAAGAGGGCATCAAAAGTCACGGCGGTTGGATTGGTGCTTTGACTTCTCTATTGCTTCGCAAAGCCTTCGGCGATATTGGAGCCATCATCGTTTTAGCATTTGCTACCTTAGTCGGCTTTCTGATAGCATCACGAAGAACATTGACAGAATTGTTTGAAGCGGCAAAGGCAAGTCTTAAAGTTTGGCGTAACGCTTGGTTGAAATCCTGGCGTGAGCGCCAAGCGAAAAAAGCAGCCAAAAAGGAAAGGACAAAAGAAACTCAGCAAATCACTCAAAAGGTTGAACAAATTGGTGAAAAGCCGTCACAAGAACAAAAACCTGAAGCCAAAACTGTTAGTTCGCAAAGAGTTGTTTCTGCCCAATCTGACGATGGCGAATTTCCCTTCCCGATGGAAACAATAGTCACTGCTGGGATGACAAAACGGTCAAGAAGACGAGAGTTGCCATTTTTGCCCGAACACTACGAGAAAGTTATCAGCGCCCTTGAACCCCTTCGCCCTGAGGACAATCCTGAAACGACAACCAGCATTGAAGATGGCATAAGGCTCGTTGAGGAAACTTTGTCAAGTTTCAAGATTGAAGCGAAAGTGGTCAATGTCAAGCGAGGTCCTGTAATCACGAGATACGAAGTTCAGCCTGCACCAGGAATTAGGGTCAAACGGATTGAAAACCTCGCCGACGATTTGGCTTTAGCATTGGCTGCCATTGATGTCCGAGTTGAAGCGCCAGTGCCGGGCAAAAGTGTCATCGGCATTGAAGTTCCTAACAAGAGAATTGCTTTGGTCAGGCTCAGGGAACTTTTGAGTTTGGACGAATTCAAAGCAGCGCCATCAAAACTCACTTTCGCATTGGGCAAAGACATCGCTGGTTCTCCTAAACTTGCCGATTTGAGCAAAATGCCCCACCTTCTCATCGGAGGCGCAACCAATAGTGGCAAAAGCGTTTGCTTGAACTCGCTGATAATTAGCATCATGTCAAGGTCTCATCCAGACGAAGTGAAGTTTTCACTCATTGACCCGAAACGAGTTGAGTTGACTCTTTTCAATGGCTCACCGCACCTTGCTCATCCTGTCGTCGTTGATGCCAAAGGTGCAGCAAAAGCCCTTAAATGCGCTATCAAGGAAATGGAAAGGCGTTACCGAATTTTCGCTGAAGCAGGTGTCCGCAACATTGACAGTTATAACGAACAGGTCATGAAAGGTGAAGAAGGAGAGCCTTTGCCTCACATCGTTATCGTCATTGACGAACTTGCTGATTTGATGATGCAATCTGGCAGTGAGTTTGAGAAGTTAATTTGCCGAATTGCTCAATTGGCAAGGGCAACAGGCATCCACCTCGTAGTTGCGACTCAGCGCCCTTCAGTCAATGTCATCACTGGTGTCATTAAAGCCAACAT
The DNA here is from genome assembly GCA_025060305.1 of Armatimonadota bacterium. Lineage (GTDB taxonomy): Bacteria > Armatimonadota > Fervidibacteria > Fervidibacterales > Fervidibacteraceae > Fervidibacter. The sequence goes on from JANXCD010000015.1 coordinate 7,232, forward strand.
CCCTTCTCGCATCGCTTTTGCTGTCGCATCTCAAACGGATAGCAGAGTCATCCTTGACTGCAATGGCGCTGAGCGTTTGATAGGGCGAGGGGACATGCTCTTTCAACCTATAGACGCACCAAAGCCTATCCGAATACAAGGCGCATTTGTTAGCGAACAAGAGGTCAACAAGGTCGTTGAAGTGCTCATCAACGAGTATGGTGAGCCCGACGAATACTTGTTTGATGTTTACTCCGAAGAGGACGAAGAGGCATTGATGTTGGGTGTTAAGTTGGACAAAAAAGACCCCCTCTTTGACAAAGCCGTTGAAATCATCAGGCGAAAGGGTTACGCATCAGCCAGTTTGCTCCAAAGGGAACTTGAGATTGGCTACCCTCGTGCTGGCAAGTTAATTGACCAAATGGAAAAGGCAGGAATAGTCGGTCCTGCTGAAGGCAACAAACCGAGAAAGGTTCTCATCCCTATGGTTGATGCGCCTGTGATAGATACTGGCTCGGACATAGGCGATTAAAATTGGGACGAATTTAGCGAAGGCAAAATCGTGTCAGAATTGCTAAACTTTTTGCATGTATCTCACAGATAGGAAAACTTTTTGCCTTCAAATGGAGGTGCGAGGAATGGCTCGTCAAAGTGGGAAATGGCAGAGGGCTTTGTCGGAGTTTATTACTGATTACCTTGTGCCTGTTTTGGGTATGTTCGTGCTTATTATGGTTGGTTTGGGCATTTTAGGCATTATAGGATGGATTTTGAGGCAAATTGTTCTCCCTGTTTTCATTGTTTTAGTTGTTTTGGCTGTGATTGCCATTTTAACTGCTCAACTCTCTTGGAGGTTGGCAACTTTTAACGCTTTGGTTGGAATTGGTTCAACCCTTTATGCAGTTTTGGCTTTCGCAAAAGAACCCTTTCAGACAATTGTTGGCATCGTTGTGGGAATCCTTTGTGCCTTTGCACTTTACCTTCATGGCGAACCTTTGAAAGCGAGCAAGCGCGAAGTAAAGACGATGGTTGATGCGAAGGGCAATCAATTCAAAGTCATTTTGCTCAAAGGAGAAGAATTTGACATTAACATGCTCGCTGGCATTTCATTGGGTTTGCTTGTGCCACTAATTTGTTGGGGCTTCAGGGAGTATGGCGCTTGGAGTCTGTTTCTCGGTCTTTATGCTTCTCTTGCTTTGGGTCGCGCAATTTCTTGGATTGTCATTGAAGCGGATACTCAAACTGCCTACTTTTGGCGACCTTTCGCTTTCTTGAACAAAGTTCCCGTTTTTTCTCATTTGTTCCAATGGTGGCATGAAGTCAGAAGATTCTTAGGCACAAGTATCGCCCATTGGGCACAGGAGTGAAAGAAAAAAGTGGAAGCCAGAATAATCAAAGTTCGCATCCGATTTCTCGGACCAGCGAAAGACCTTGCTGGTTGCGATGAAGTAGCCTTGAATTTGCCAATGGGTTCTTCGGTTTCAATGGCGATTGAAGAACTGGTTCAAATTCTTCCAGCCCTAAAAGACGCTCTGCCCAACTATCGCTTTGCTGTTAACGCCGAATATGCCGAAAAAGAAACTTTGTTGGTTGATGGCGACGAATTGGCAATCATACCGCCTGTCAGCGGCGGGATAGTTGAGACGGACGAGACGATTTTTGTCAAGTTGACCGATGAGCCAATTGATGTTTCAAATTTGCTTTCCTTCGTAGCATCGCCTCAAGCAGGCGCAATTGTGACTTTTTTAGGAACTGTCCGAGAGTTCAGTCACGATAAAAGCGTTTTGGCTTTGACCTACGAAGCCTATGAGCCGATGGCTACCAAAGAATTGAGGCGAATTGCTGAGGAAATGAAAGGAAAATGGCAAATTTGTAAAGTGGCAATAGTTCACAGGGTGGGAATGCTTTCCGTCAGTGAGATTTCTGTCGCAATAGTTGCTTCGGCTCCGCATCGTGCAGAGGCTTTCGCAGCAACGAGATATGCTATTGAACGCATCAAAGAAATCGTGCCAATTTGGAAGCGAGAACATTTCGCCGATGGGACATCCTGCTGGTCGTTTTCTTAAACTTCTCTTAAGCCTCTCATAACTCATTTAAAAAATTCCCAAGCCAAGATATTAACGGCTTTACCTTTATGATGAAAAACTACAAAGGAGGTTGATTTGAAATGCGCATGTCACATTTCGCTAAAGCAAAATCGCATCGTAAGGGGACAGGATTCACGCTCATTGAACTGCTGGTGGTGATTGCTATAATCGCCATCTTGGCAGCCATCCTGTTCCCCGTGTTCTCTCGTGCCCGTGAAGCAGCCAGAAAAGCCTCTTGTGGTAGCAACATCCGCCAACTTGGTCTTGCCATCGCCCAGTATACACAAGATTTTGATGAATGGATGCCTTTCTCAAACTTCGGAAGTTACCAGTGGCCACATGCTGTCTTACCGTATATCAGAAATTCACAACTTTTTGTTTGTCCAAGTGCTGCAAATCAACAGATAGGATATGCTGCCAATGTAGCCTATTGGGATGTCAGTATTTCAGGAGAGCCTCCAACTAATCATCCCTTCGGCAAATCTTTGGCACAAGTAGCAGATGTTGCTGGAACTTTTCTTTTGTGGGATAGTCGTGGAGGTTTTGAAGAGGGCTGGCCAAATGCTAATTCCCATCCTACAAGTTATGACCCTAATGTTAACCCTCCAGGTTTAGTAGCGGGAAATGTTTACTACATTGCAGGTCGCCACTTTGAAGGTGCGAATTTTGCTTATGTTGACGGTCATGTGAAGTGGCAGGCACTGCAGAGTTTGTTGGTAAGGCGAACTGTTCCTAGTTTTAATGTTGCAATTCTTCCGCCCTTTACCATTCAAGCCGATTGAAGGGACGAAGAAAGCGGGTTTGGGGTTGGCACTTCTAATCAAGTTTAGGAGTGCCAACCCACTAAGTGTGACATGCTCCTAATTTTGCTCTTAGCACAAAGTTCACTTCCTCTTTGATTTGAGCCAATCAAGAATTTCCGAGTAGCCAAGTGTGTTAAGTATTTTTTGAGGTTCGCACCATGCTCTTCTGGCGACTGCTACCCCAAAGCGAATAAAAGCAAGATGTTCAGGTCGGTGGGAGTCAGTGCCAATACTCAAAAGGACACCTGCTTCTCTTGCAGCCCTTGCATTTTCGTCATTGAGGTCAAGCCTTTCAGGTGATGCGTTGATTTCAAGGGCAACTCCAACCTCTTTTGCCTTGTCAATTAAGGCATCAATGCTAACTTCATAAGGCGGTCGCTGATTGATAATTCGTCCTGTCGGGTGACCAATGATGTGAACTAAAGGATTTTCCATCGCTTTCAAAATTCTTCGTGTCATTGAATTGATGTCCATCTTCATTGCTGAGTGGACTGATGCAATAACGATGTCAAGTTGGCGCAAAATGTCTTCTTCCATGTAGAGCGAGCCGTCAGGTGCAATATCAACTTCAATGCCTGCTAAGACTGGAAAGCCAAGTTTATCGCTTACACTTCTGATTTCTTTGATGAGCCTACGGTAATCTTCAGGCTTTACGCCCCAACCCATTGGTGGCGAATGGTCAGTTATGGCGATGTATTCATAGCCCATTTCCATCGCTACTTTTGCCATCTCTTCAACAGTGGCAAATCCATCGCTCCATTTGGTGTGGCTGTGAGTTTCGCCGCGAATGTCTTCAAGAGTGACGAGCCTTGGCAGTGCTCCCTTCATTGCTGCTTCAAGTTCGCCCTTATCCTCACGCAATTCAGGTGGAATCCAAATTAGCCCGATTGCTTTGTAAACGCCTTCTTCTGTTTCGCCTGCGATTTTTTCACCTGTTTCTTCCCGAAAAACTCCATATTCGTTGACGGTTAATCCACGCTTGATGGCTATGTTCCTCAGAGCGATGTTATGGGCTTTTGAACCAGTGAAGTATTGAGATGCAGCGCCGAAACTTTCTGGTTCAACAGCACGCAAATCAACTTGAAAATTGTTTTCCATCAGCACGCTTGATTTCGTTGCACCGTGAGCGAGCACTTTTTGGACTTCTGGCAAACTGACAAACTTGTCCATGATAGGTTGGCTTTTTCGCGTTGCGACGAGAATATCAAGGTCGCCGACAGTCTCCTTCCATCGTCTTAAACTTCCTGCTGGCAAAATTTGTTCAACTTCTGTCAGTTCCTTCAAAGCGGTGACAATTCTTTCAGCGATTTCCAATGCGATGTGGAGTGGGATTCGCCCTTGATGCTGTCTCCAAAGTTGTATGCCTTCCAGAATGTTTTTGACCTTTTGTTCGCCCATGCCCGGCAACTTCGTCAACTTACCTGATTTGGCTGCTTCTTCAAGTTGCTCAACAGTGGTGATCTTAAGTCGGTCGTAAAGCATCGCCACAGTTCTCGGTCCGACTCCTTGAATTTCCAGCAAAATTCTCAATTGAGGTGGATACTTTTTGCTAAGTTGTTCAAGGCGGGTTGTTGTCCCACGCTGCAAGAATTCAGTTATGTCACGGGCAATGCTTTCACCCACACCTTCAATTTTGTGCAATTGCTTTGCCTTGACGAGTTCTTCAATTGGCTCTCGCAGAGCGGAGATGGCTTCTGCGGCTTTGCGATATGCTCTGGCTTTGAAAGGGTTTTCACCTGCAATTTCCATTAAATCGGCTGTCTCTTCTAACATTGCTATAACCTCTTCATTCTTCATGTTCTTTCACTCCTTAGGCAGTCAATAAAGCAAGTCAAAAAGCATGCTCTAAGTTTCCGTTCTGAAAGAAACTTTAGCGCAAACCTTGAATTTGCTATTCTTTAGGCTTTCTCTTTGCAATTTGTGACACAATTTGCAATTGCCCATCAATTGAAAACGAAGGGAGGCGAAAGGGCGTGAAAATGATTCACGCCATCATTCGTCCACACAAGTTGCACGAAGTTAAAGCAGCGCTTGTTGAAATTGGTGTCTCTGGAATGACCGTTATAGATGTCCGAGGCTACGGTCGGCAAAAAGGTCATGTTGAGCGATATCGTGGCGCCGAATACACTGTTGACCTTCTGGCAAAGGTTAAGTTGGAAATTGTGGTTAGGGACGATCAAGTTGACGAAGTTATTGAAGCCATTTTGAGGGCAGCGAGAACTGGCGAAATTGGCGATGGCAAAATTTTCATAACTCCAGTTGAAGAAGCGATCAGAGTCCGAACAGGCGATAAAGGCGAAGATGCAATTTCATAGTCACCAAAGCAAAAGGGGCAAACAAAAATGTCGGAATGGCAGCAAAGGGTCAAGGACTTAATTGAGCAAGTTAAATCTTGGCGTAAAAGAGTTTTGAAAATTCCGCCTCAGCAAGCCTTTCTTTTTCCTTTCAGCGAGTCTATCAGTGAGGATATTGACAGTTTCCTCAGAGAGATTTACGAACTTGCCAAAGAGCGTGCTTTAGAGAAAGCAGGCAAGCATTACAAGTCCGAGCACAGCGAAATCGCTTTGCTCGCCACAGGTGGCTATGGTCGGCGTGAACTTTGTGCTTTCTCCGATATTGACATTGCCTTTGTTCCACTTGAAGAGGACGACCCCTTTGTTGATGTCCTTTTGCGAGAATGTTTTCGGCTCATAATTTCTGTCTTCACAGACAACACTGATTTGAAAGTCGGCTATGGCTATCGCACTCTTTCTGATTTGCCTACCCTTGACACTCAAACTCAAGCAGCGCTCATGGATGCGAGGTTTATCGTTGGCTACGAACCTTTGGCTGAAAAATTGCAGAGTCAATTATTAGCCAACCTTGATGTCTTGAAATTTATCAGAGAGCGTGAACGGGAAAGGTATTCCGCTTATCAGCGCTATCATTCATCGCCTCTTGTAACTGAGCCAAATTTGAAGGAAGGTGCAGGTGGGCTTCGTGATGGACATGCTGCCTTGTGGCTGCTGGCTGCTTTGCACAAAGTCCCAACAAAAAAGGCTTGGGAACTTCTGCCAGATATTCTGCCCGAAAGTGAGTTCAGCAAATTTTGCGAAGGCTACTATTTTGTCAATCAAGTCAGAATTTGGCTCCACTTGACGGCTCAACGCAAGCAAGATGTTTTGCTGCGAGAATATCACCACCGAATTGCTCGCGATTTGTCAACTGAAACGAGCGATGAAGAAAGAACCGTTCGGGATTTTCAAAGCCGACTTTATAGTGCAACGGAAGCGCTCCATTACGCCTTCAGGGTCATTTTGTCCCATGTCAATGAGTCATACATTCCCCTTGAAAACGGTTTTGCTCGTAAAGGGTGTTGGCTTTTGATTGATCGTGATGATGAAAGGAACCGACCTTTACAAATTTTGAAAGCCTTTGAATTGATGCAGCGTTATGACCTTCAACCTAACTCGGAACTATTAAGGTGGTTGAAGGCTAATGCTCATCTCGCTTCCAAAGTAATGGCTCATCCTGAAGCGGCTGAATCTTTCCTTGCCATTTTGACAGGAATTGGAGATTCAGCCTATGGCAAAGTCTTGGACTTGATGGCTGAAACTGGTGTTTTGGGAGCATATATGCCCGAATGGGGCAACGCCTCTCATTATGTCCCTTCAAATGTAGCCCACAAGTTTACAGTTGGCGAGCATGTCTTGAAAACTTTGACCGAACTTGCCAAATTCAGGGAAGCAGCGAGGCGAGGTGATTTCCCTTGGGTTGATGTTTGGAGCGGAGTTAATGATGAGCAAATTTTGTTCCTTGCTGCTTTTCTTCACGATTTGGGCAAAGCGGTAAGTGAACCTGAACATGAATTTTGGGGCATTGAAATAGCAAAGCAAGTGGGCGAAAGGCTCGGATTGGCTGAAGATAGAGTCAAATTGCTCACTGAAATCATTGAGTTGCACATGCTGCTTTTGAGCATTGCGAGGTTGAGGGACATTTACGCACCTGACACATTGCAAACCTGCGCTAAAAAAGTTGGCAATGAAGCCCTTTTGAAAATGTTGCTTTTGCATTCCTTTTCAGACGCCAAAAGTGTAAGTGAGCAAACTTTTACGGAAGTTGAAGAACGCATGTTACTTGACCTTTACTTTGGCGTCCTTCGTGCTCTTCAAGAAATGGAAGCGGAAGAAACTCAAGTCCAAATTCTAACTCGTGACAGAGTCCGTGAACTTAAAAGGACATTAGAAGATGTGGACGAAGAAGAAGTCAGACAATTCTGCGAGGCGATGCCACCTGGTTATTTGCTCAGCACACCTTTGAAAACCATTGCCATCCATTGCAAGATGGTTCAAATCGTCAGAAAAACGGGCAAACCAGAAGTTGAAGTTTTGCATGAGCCTAATAGTGGCTTCACTGAGATAGTCGTTTGTGCCCTCGACGCACCGAAACCTGGGATGTTGAGTCAAATTGCAGGCGCACTCTTCGCTTGCGATGTTGACATCAGAAACGCAAGGGTTTTCACTATACCAGGTGAAATTCCCATCGTTCTTGATACCCTTTGGGTCACGAGCGATGGTAGGCAACTGAGCGAAGTTAAAGAAAGGCGTGTCAGAGAAGTTTTGATGAATGTCGTATCAAGTGAATTGTCCCCTGAAAAATTGCTTGAGCGACATGGCAAACCAGTAATCGTTCCAGTTCAAATCAAAAGCATCTCAGTAAAAAATGACATCTCCGAAACCCACACAGTCATCCACATAGTCGCTCGTGACCGCAAGGGACTGCTCTATCGGCTTACTCGTGAAATTGCAGCATTGGGGCTTGACATTCAAACAGCGAAAATCGTTACTTGGGCTGACACAGCAGAAGACGCCTTTTATGTCATCAAAAAAGGCTTCGGCAAACTAAAGGATGAGGAATTGCCTGAATTAGCAGAAAAGTTACAAGCAAGGTTAAAAGCAGAAACCGAAAATTGAGCCAAACTCTACAATCAAAAAATTTTTGGTGGGTGGCGAAAGAAATTTGCCCGAAAAATTGCTAAAAGGAGATGAAAAAGCCTGTGACTGATGATGTTGTTTCACTTGACAAAATTGCGATTGTTGTTAACCCCGAAGACAATGTGGCTGTAGCGAAGACGAAAATTGCTGCTGGCATTGTTGTTGAGTGGCATGGAAGGCAAATTTTGATTTGTGAAGAAATCCCTGCTGGACATAGATTCGCTTTGGTTGATTTGCCTTTTGGAACTCCCATCAAGCAGTATGGTCAACCTTTCGCCCTATCTTTGGGCATAAAGGTCGGGGAAAGGATAAGTCGTGAGCGAATTAGCGATGAAATTCCTTTGAGGGCTGTTGAGCCTGCTTCAAAGAATAAGCCACCCAATTACTTGCCCGAAGAACAAATCCCAATTTGGCAAGGTTACAAAAGAAACGATGGAAAGTTTGGGACGAGAAACTACATCGTGGTTGCGCCAACGAGCATGTGCGCTTCAACGGAAGCAATTCAAATTGCTATGAAGGCAGAGTTTGTCCTTTGGTCACATGAGGAGTTTCCCAATATCAACGGCATTGTTTCGTTACCCCACAACAAAGGCTGCGGTTGTCCATCAGGGATACCAGTTGAGATGACTATGAAGGTGCTTGCAAGATACATTGACCATCCCAATGTCGCTGCTGCACTTATCATTGAACTTGGTTGTGAAAAAACAAACCTTGACGCTTTCAGCAAATACATTGAGCCACTGTGCGATAAAAAACCCGTCAAGACCATAAGCATCCAAAACTGTGGCGGAACACAAGCAACTGTGCGCAAAGGGCTTGAAATCGTTGGCGAATTTTTGGAACTGGCAAATCAGTGCCAACGAGAACCTGCTTATGCGGGTGATTTGATCTTAGGCGTTAAGTGTGGTGGTTCGGATGCTTTTTCAGGCATAACTGCTAATCCAGCGCTTGGCTTTGCCGCTGATTTGCTGATTCAATGTCGTGGCACTGTCATCATGACCGAAATCCCAGAAATTTACGGGGCTGAACATTTGCTTGCAGAGCGAGCAAAAGACGAAGAAGTGGCAAAGCAAATTTTTGAAGCGGTTGATTGGTTTCAAAAGTATGTTGGGACATTCGGGCACGACTTGAATGAAAACCCGTCACCAGGAAACATTGAAGGCGGTTTGGTCAACATCGTCATAAAGTCTTTGGGAGCAATAGCAAAGGCTGGAACAAGCCGAATTGAAGGTGTAATTGATTACGCCGGTTTGCCAGCGAGTAAAGGTCTTTACTTGATGCAGGGACCAGGCTATGACCAAGAGTCAACGCCCGGCTTGGTGGCTGCAGGCGCTCAAATCGTTGCCTTCACGACGGGAAGGGGAACAACTATTGGGAACGCTATCGCACCAGTAGTCAAAATTTCTTCCAACACTCAAACCTTTGAGCGGATGATAAATGACATTGACATCAATGCTGGAACGATTTTGAACGAAGCGGAAACCATTGAGCAAGTTGGAGAAAGAATTTTCAAGGAATTGCTCGCTATTGCTTCAGGCAAACCTTGCAAAGCCGAATTGAATGGTCACAGAGAGTTTCAGATTTGGGCTGTTGAAGGCGTCTCCCTTTGAAACAAAAAACAGAGCAAAAATCTTTGGCAGCAAATCAAATTAGCCGCAATTGCTCTGTCGTTATTATTTCTTTAGGCGATTTCTTCCCCAGCGGTTTGCCACGCAGAGTTAAGAAAGGCGAGGCTCGGTTCAGTGGAATGCCCAAACGGAGTAAATCATCAGTAGTGAGCAAAATGCCTTCTTTGCGTGCTTTAACAATTTTATCAGCGGTTTCAGGTCCAATTCCTGGAACTCGCAACAACTCTTCACGCTCCGCTTTTGTGATTTCAATGGGGAAGCATTCTGGATGCTTTAATGCCCAAGCCAATTTGGGGTCAACATCTTGTGGCAGATTACCGTTTTCGTCAAAAATCAATTCGTCCAATTCAAACCCATAGCGGCGCAACAAAAAATCTGCTTGGTAAAGCCGACGCTCACGGATTGAGTTTTCAGCCTTTTCATTTTCCATCTTCGTCCCGCAGATTGGACGGAAGGCGCTGAAATACGCTCGCCCCAAGTTGAATTGTTGATAAAGATGCTTGGTAGTTTGCAACAATTCCTTGTCAGTTTCGCCTGCCGCTCCAACGACAAACTGAGTCGTGCTGGACAAGACTGACGGAACAGTCAATTTGGCTATTTCATCCAAATCCGCCATCCAACCTTTTCCGATGCGATGAACAGCCTTTCTTCGTTCCAACCATTCCATTCTTTTTTGTGTTATGACCTTTGAAATATTCTGCAAAGTCGGTAGCATCTCGCTTTGAAAACTTTTATCGGGAGCAATTACTTTGAGCCTATGTTCGTTGGGCGCTTCAACATTGACGCTTATACGGTTCGCCCATCTTCCCGCTTCTTTGATGGCTTCAAAGGAGGCACCAGGCATTATTTTCAAGTGAATGTAACCTTGAAAACCATAGCGACTTCTCAAAATTTTCGCTGTATCGTTCAACAATTCCTGAGTTGTGTCAGGGTCACGGACAATTCCGCTTGACAAAAATAAACCGCTGACTAATCCTGACTTGTGCATTGCCATAAACAACTTAGCCATTTCATCAGGCTTGAAGGAAACGACAAGATGATCGCAATAGGATGCGATTGGGCAATAACGACAATTTTTGATGCAAGCATTTGTCAAAAGAGTTTTAAGTAATGGCATTGTCCCGCTATGGACTTTTGCATGATAAATGCTTTCATGCAATCTTTGTTCCTTCAGTTGTTGAACTGACCTTGCCGATAGGCTTTTGCCACCTTCGCACTCAAAGTTAGCATCTTTTATGAGCATTTGAAGTTTTTCGGCAACTTCCATAAAAGGTCACCGCTTTGATTTTGTCATGGATATACACTTAAGAGTTTTTTGGTGGGAGTAAGGGTGGATGAAATCCGTTTAATTCGCTCAAGTTGACGATCAACAATTCAAAGGCATGAGCAACCTTTAAGGCTTCAGGCTCAACAGTTTCTCCGAAAACTATGCCCATCACAGGTTCTGAAACGGAACTACGAAATGCTCTCATAACAAAGTTATGAAAAATGGAGATGTCCGATGAGGTGATGTGAGACTTGCTGAGGATGGCAAGTGCAATAGTTTGACCGCCATAGAAACCTTCGCCCAAGAAAATTTGAGCGTTTTGCAAAGAAGACAAGGACGAAACTTTAGAGGCTTGAAGGTATTCAACTTCAACGCCAGAAATCTGCCTCAAGAATTGTGGAAGTTGCTCTATTACAGTTTGGATACGAAGGTGATTTCGTTCGCTAACTGGCTCAGCAACTGCTGAAGGAGCGCCGTTTGCATCCAATTCCTTTGAAGCCGATTGCGAAAAGCCATCAAAAAAATGACTGCCAGAGGAAGAGTTTATCTCCTTCTCAAATTCGTCAGGTGGTGACATGACAATGTAACCTGATAGCGTTTTCGGCTCGTCTCGTTCAACTTTTGACTGTTGGGATTTAGAATTTGTTTCTTGTAAGCCTTTCAACGGAATTTGCCTTTCATCGGTTAAATCGGTCTCTTTTCGCTTGTCTGAAGAACTTTCGGATAAATTGACTTTTTGACTGTCTCTCGTTTTTGAGGCGTTAAGTTGCTGTTGAAGCAAATTCATCAATCCGTTCAAAAGTTCTTCTGTTCTCCTTTGGTTTGTTTGGACAACTTCAATCAATTGGCTTTGAAGTTTGATCAGAATTGCTAACTGTTCTTGCAAATCCTGAGACTGCTGCCCTTCCGAGGTAGTTGATGGTTTAGAGGATTGCTCATGATGAACAGCATCACTGCTGCTCCCGATGGAAGCAACCTGACGCAAATCCCGATGTTGCTTCATTTTGTCTTCAACGATGCGGACAATCAATTCATACAAGTCACTGATCCGAATTTCCATGTCATTTCACCTAAGCAAAATTATGTCATATCAGTTGCTCGGAGTAATGGCTTTGGTCGTTGTGGCATACTTTTGATGCAAATGAGGTGATGTATTTTGGACTTAAAGCCGACTTTCTCCATCGTCACGCTCGGTTGCAAAGTAAACCAATATGATAGTTGGCAACTGGCTCGCCAATTGAAAGAAAAGGGCTTAAGGCAAGTCCCTTTCGGGGTTGCCGCTGATGTTGTTATTGTCAACTCTTGCACTGTCACCCATGTGGCAGAAGCCAAGGCTCGGAAAATGTTGTCAAGAGCACGAAGGTCAAGCCCGCAAGGGCTTGTCGTTTTTACTGGCTGCACTGCTGAAATTTTACTTCAGCGTGGAATTAGGCTTGAACAAGCCGATTTGATGGTCGGCAATGCTGACAAAGCCTTTTTGGCTGATCGGATAATTGAGTTGGTTCAAGGTCGCAAACAACTTTCTGAACGGAAGGAAAAACTTTCGCTCCCTTACTTTCAGCCCTTTCAAGATGAGCAAGACGATGGAGTTCACGAACGAGTTAGGGCTTTCTTGAAAGTTCAAGAAGGATGCGACAAGTTTTGCACTTTCTGCATTATCCCTTTCACAAGGGGCATGCCCAGAAGCAAGCCCATTGAACAAGTCGTTGATGAAGCAAAGGAACTCGTTAACGACTTTGGCTTCCCAGAAATCGTTTTAACAGGTGTATGTTTGACCCTTTGGGGTCGTGAGTTTGGGCTGACGCTTGCCGATTTGTTGGAGCATTTGCACCAAGTTGAAGGACTCAAACGCATAAGGCTAAGTTCCCTTGACCCAAGAGACATTGAGGAACGGCTAATGAAAACTTGTGCCAATTTGCCGAAAGTTTGCCATCATTTCCACATTTCGCTCCAATCGGGCGATGACAAAATTTTGGAGAAAATGGGTCGTGGGCACGATTGCCATTACTTCCAAAAAGTTGTTGACGCCTTCAGGGAAGCAATGCCTGACGCTGCTTTCACTACCGACATCATGGTTGGCTTCCCTGGCGAAACCGATTATCACTTTGAAAATACTGTCAAGTTTGTCAACGAAATTGGCTTCAGCAGACTACATGTTTTCAAGTATTCACCCCGCCCAGGCACTAAAGCGTCGGAACTTTCAGGGCATGTTCCCCACGAGGTTGCCGAAACAAGAGCACAAAGGCTAATTGAAGTCGGAAAAGAACTTTGGCGAAAATACGCCCTTAAGTTTATCGGCACTGAACAAGAAGTTCTGGTTGAGAGATGTTCGCCAACAAGCGAAAACGGAGTCGGATTTATCGCTTCAGGTTTGACAAGCAATTACTTGAAAGTTCTGTGGAAAAGTGACAAGCCAATTGAGGCTGGTGAAATCCTAAAAGTTCAAATCGTTGAAATTGACGAAGTTCAAAGTCATTTAGTCGGCAAGACGGAAGTTAGTTCCTTTGAAGTTTGTGGCAAAATTGAAATGCCAAAAATGACGAGTTTTTCTCTTGCGCCGGCGGTGGCAGAAAAGGAGGGGTAAACTAATGGTGGCTGATGTCAATTTCATCATGGTTACAGGCATAGCGACGAAGGATGCTGTCCTTCGCCGCCGCCCTTCAGGTATCATTAAGGCAGAGTTCAGTATGGAAGTTGCCCGTCCATTTTTCAAAGCCAATGGTGAGCCAATTTCTGACCTATTTTTGATTGATGTTTACGGTCCTTTAGCTGAACACTGCGCTCAATTCGTCAAGCAAGGTTCACGACTACTTGTTGTTGGCACGCTCAACAAGGAAAGTTTCGTAACACGAACAGGCAGAAGGGAGCATTTGACTGTCATCAAGGCGAAATTCGTTAAGCCCTTAGGTGACCCTATAACTCAGATTGGCGACATTACCATAGATGAACTCCGCCGAGATATTTGGGGCGACGCTACTATACATGCTTACATCGCAGCCATCAAAGACATCTTCACCAAAGTTGAAAAGGGCTAAGCAATTTGAGGGGGCGATTTAATTCGCCCCCTTACCTTTGCAACTCAATAGAAAACCATTGCTCCAAAAGTCACCACTGATTCGCCTTGACCTTCAACGGATTGTTCATAGTAACGAATTTCGCCCTTTATTGGGCTAAGGGCTTTAAGCATTACATACAGGGCTGGATAGGCATCTACCCTTCGGCTGTTTCGGTCGGCATGAATGAGCGAGAACATTCCTTCAGCATCACCATTGGCTACTCGCTCAAGGAAGATTTTATCCTCTGACTCTATCCATTTCAAAACCGCTGGCGTAATTGGCTGTTGGTCTCCAAACCTAAGCCCTACATGGCTCAAGTCAACACTGGCTATCACAGTAATGTTGATGCCTAACTGGTTCAAAGTTTCTCTGAACGCTGACACGAATTCCTGAACCTGACTTAAACTCATCGGCGATTCCCAAGGCTCAACGACATGCTCAAAGCCAGCGCAAATGATAGGTGCTATCTTGACTTGGCTGAACAAATGCTGAAGCCAAATAACTTGCAACTCAACGGAATGCTCGCATCGGTGCATAAATTCGTCTTCAAGCAAGTCAAAACTACACTTTCGGTTGAGCGATTCAATGAATTCGCAATCCGTTTGTGCAATTCCCAATGGGGTCGCAAAATCTTTGGTAGTGGCTGCAAACAAGTTTTTCATCGGATAATGAGCAATGCCCAAAATGACGAACAAATCAGGCTGAGGCGCTTCAGCCAAGTCTTTATAAGCCCAAGCATATGTGACTCCACCACGAACTAAATCAATGTGAGGGGCAACAATGGCTTTCAATGGGCGAGAGTATTTTTGACCGATAGGCTTTCCAGGACCATTGGGAGAATCAAAGAAACTGTCAAGCATGGCTCTCAAGGAAGGATCATCGGACGGATATGAAGTGCCTGCTAAAAGGGGAGGGCGAAAAGGAATCGCTCGGTAGGAAGCAACAGCCGATGC
>JANXCD010000160.1 GCA_025060305.1 Armatimonadota bacterium
GTTTGATGGCATGCATCGCCATTGCGTCCGTGAACACCAAGCCTTTGAAGCCCATTTGCTGGCGCAACAATTCGGTCAAAATTTTTCGGGACAAAGTTGCAGGTAAACCTAAAGTTGGGTCAATGGCTGGAAAGTGAATGTGAGCGGTCATGATAGAAGTAACGCCAGCGTTGATTGCTGTTTGGAACGGCTTGAGTTCAACCTTCCACATCCGCTCCATGTCGTGAGGGACAACGGGCATGACACTATGTGAATCTTCACTTGTATCGCCGTGACCAGGAAAATGTTTGGCTGTCGCCATGCAACCATTGCTTTGGCAGCCACTAATCCAAGCAATTGCGAGCCTTGAAACTTTTTCTGGGTCACTACCAAAACTTCGGATGTTGATGATTGGATTGTCAGGGTTGATGTTGACATCAACGACAGGTGCAAAAGCGCAATGGACACCGACAGCACGAGCCTCTTTTGCCGTCACTTCACCACATTTTTGAGCCAACTCAACAGAATCAGTTGCTCCAATTGCCATGTTGGAGGGTAATTTCGTTCCGCTGCGCAAGATGAAACCTGTGCCTGCTTCAAAATCGGCTGCTATCAGCAATGGGATTTTGCTTCGTCGCTGGAACTCATTAGCAAGTTGAGCAGCGCTTTGAGGGTCGGGCATGTCTTTGCTGTAGAAGATAAGAGAACCAATTTTGTTTTCTTCGGCAAGTTTCAAAATTTCGTCTCTTCTGTCGCCAACACCAGAGAGAACCAATTGACCCACTAACTCTTGAGGCGTTAGTTGCTCCAATGTTCGCTCAGCCCATTCGCCCATCTCAATCACCCCTTCGCAAATTTCTTGCACCTAAAACTTACTAACGAGTTTTTGTATCACTCTAACCCAACGCTATATCAAGGTAAAGCATGACGAGCACGCCCAAAATTGTGCCAAAGGTTGCCCATCGCTCGTGACCCTTTCTATGAGTTTCAGGGACAATTTCGTCACTGATGACATAAAGCATTGCTCCAGCAGCAAACCCCATCGCATAAGGCAAAATGGGTTGGGCAATGTGAACAGCCCAAGCGCCGAAAAGAGCCAAGGGAATTTCAACCAGACCCGCCCTTATTCCAACAAAGCAAGCATAAAAGTGAGCGCCAAGCCCAGCGCCAAGAGCGGAAGCGGAGGTCGCTAAACCTTCAGGGATGTTTTGAATTCCAATGGCAAGCATCAACTTCAAAGCGTTGGCAAGGTCGCCTGCACCAAATCCCACACCAACTGCAAGCCCTTCAGGTGCGTTGTGAATGGTAATAGCAATGATGAAAAGCCAAACGGCTTTGAGACGAGAAGATTTCAATCCCTCATAACCCAAAACTGCATGAGTGTGTGGAATCAAATGGTCAGCAACATCAATAGCAATTGCACCAAGCAAAACACCAAAGAAGGTCGGCAGAAAACCTCCACGCTCAATAGCAGGCAAAATAAGACTGGTGAAACTGGCAGTCAACATGATACCTGCAGCAAAACCTAAAGCAGTATCAAGTAACTTCTCGGAAGGTTTACGCCAAACAATCACAAGCAAAGCGCCAAAAGTGTTCAGCAAAGTGATGATAAAACCTCCAACTAAACCTTGAAGAATTGGGTTGCCTCCTGTCAATTTGACAAAAATCAAATCAACTATTTCCATGCTTTTTCACCTCTCAAATTCAGGTCGCTCCAGAAGGTCCGGCTACTGAACCGAAAACTCGGCAAGCCATAGGCTTGCTCTCCGAAAATTTTTGCTTGATGAGTTGGCTCTCAAAAATTTGTCGGAAATTATAGATTTGAGCCGTCAAGTATAGTAATGTTCATTAAATTTGCAGCAAAGAGCAGTTGCCATCATTTTCAAAGTCTTCGCTGGACAAGTTGACGGAAAAGAAGCAATGAAGCAATTGCTACAATGATGAGCACTGCTGATGCTGCTAAGGCTTTGTCAATTTGAGCCCTGTTGAGGTAAAGGAAGATGGCGATGGGCAGGACATCCGTTTTTCCTGGCGTTGCTCCTGCCAAAACTACTGTTGCACCGAACTCGCCCATAGCCCTTGCCCAAAGCAAAATCATCGTTGCTATCAGACTACTAGCTGACTGAGGCAACTCAATCCAGAAGAAGGTCTGCCACCTTGTCAACCCCAATGTTCGTGCTACATCACGCAGCCTTGGGTCTTGGCTTTCAAAAGCAGCCTTCAAGATGCGTAAGGCATAACCTGAGACAACAGCAAATTGAGCGATGACAATTGCTGGGACTTCAAACACGACTGGTTTGCCCAATGATTGAAGCCACCTGTCAACTGAAGCATCCGAAGAGGGAAATTGCGAAAAGAAAACTAACAATGCAACCCCAAGGGCAACGGGAGGCATAACTATGGGCAAATCAAGGAGAGTGTCAACGATGTTTTTGAACCGACCACGATATTGAGCGAGGGCATATGATGCTGGTATGCCAATGATGAGACTGAGGATAGTGCTAACTGTCGCTGTTACAACTGACAATTTCGTTGAGAAGCGAAGTTCTTCTGAAACTATCGCAGTGGCTATGTTGCCGACACCAGCATAGACAAGGCATGCGAAAACAACAAGCAATATTGAGCCGACATAAACGGCAAGCATTCCGACAGACCAAAGCCAGAAAATTCTGTTACTCAAAACTTGAGTCAATTTCCGTCGCTCCTTTCTATGGTTTAAATGGTTGATGACGAATTTATGAGCACCGAATTTTTTCGGCGAAAAATTTTTGGCAAAAATTGCAGCCTCAGGCAAAGCCTGCCTGAAAAAGAAAATTGGGCAGATTTCACCTGCTACCAATCCTGCTCAAAAACCTTTTGAGCGTAGAGCATTTGCAGCAAATTCTTCATATCGTCAGGCAAATGAGTTTCAAAAGTGAGAGGAACTTCAGTTCTCGGATGAATAAATGTCAATTTCCAAGCATGGAGGGCATGACCCTTCAGGGACTGAATGGCTTGAAGTAAATTGCTGCTTTTGAGTTTGCGAGCAATTTTGATTGCCTTTTCAAAACCACCATAAGTTTTGTCTCCTACAACGGGCAAGCCCAAGTGCTGCAAGTGAACACGAATTTGATGGGTTCTTCCAGTTATGGGTTTAACTTCAAGAAAAGCGAAATTTTTGAACCGCTTCCGAACCCAAACCTCAGTCACAGCATCAGTGGCTTGAAGTGTCCGCAAATTTGAGTTTATGGCAACGGTGAATTTTTCTGGGTCTTCTGGATGTTTTACTAAGGGAGCAACTATGACTTTATGCTCAAAATCAGGTTCTCCCAAAACAACTGCCAAATAACGCTTGTCAACTTTGCGTTCGGCAAAATGGCGGGCAAGACGCAGGTGAGCAAAATTCGTTTTCGCAACGACCATAATGCCTGATGTCCCCTTATCAAGCCTGTGGACGATACCAAGCCTTTCAGGTCCTGCGATGTCAGAAAGCGAAACGCCCATCGCTAACAAAGCATTAACAAGTGTTCCGCTTCTTACACCTGCTCCAGTATGGACTACCATGCCACGAGGCTTGTTCACAACGAGCAAATCATCGTCTTCGTAAAGCACTTGCAAAGGTATTGGTTCTGGTTGAAGGGTTGTAGGTTCTGGTTCGGGTAAGGTAACTTCAACAAAGTCTCCCTCACGCAAAATATGGCTCGGCTTGATAACTCTCGTTTGATTGACCATAACAAAACCTTTACGAAGGATTTGTTGGCATTTTGAGCGGGAAAGTTCTGGAATTTGTCCTGCCAAATAATTGTCAATCCTCATCATGGCAAATTCACAGGTGACTTTGAGGTCTATTTTGCGAGCCATCGCTTTCCCTTCTTTCTTTAGGTTTAACTTCGGAAAAGCCAAGTAGTTCTAACCCCTCGTTGTCAAGCCAAATTCAACTTGCAAAGCACTTTTGACTTGCTGGACAACTTGTTCAGCCTCTTCGCTTGACAAAGTTCTATCTTTCGCTCTCAGGACAATCGTGAAGCCAACGCTTCGGTAACCTTCGGGAATGGGAGCGCCACGATATTCGTCAAAAACCGTCACCCACTCAACCAGTTCGCCACCAACACGCTCAATCAACTCAAATACTTTCGCCGAATCAAAATCTTCAGGCATGATGACGGCTATGTCACGCTGGATTGAAGGGAACTGGGGCAGCGACTTATATTGGCGCTCAGTTTTTGCCAAACTAACGATGGCTTCAAAATCCAACTCAGCAACAA
>JANXCD010000161.1 GCA_025060305.1 Armatimonadota bacterium
AGTTTCAAAGCGACTGAGCAACGAATATGTGCCCGTTCGCCCAGACCATTTGGCTCAACTTTACCAGCAATGGTCGGAGCAGCAAAAGTTGCTCATCCGCACACCTGCCCGCATCATGGCTTTGGAAGGACAACCAATTGCCTTCACGATTAATGTGTCCAATATGGAGAAAAAGAGCGTCAATGTTGGCATCAGCGTCATCAGCGGAATGAAAGACACAAAAGTTTCTCCAACTCAGAAAAGTCTTAGAGCAGGTGAGGAGAGCAAGTTCAGAATTGTCGGGACACCAACAGAAAGTAAAGTGAGGCTAAGAGTGAAAAGCGAAACCGATGCTCAAGAAGTTGAAATTCCAGTTGAAAGACTGCCCCACAGCGAATTGATTGAGCCTTTACCCAGTGAGTTTGTTTTAGAGTCTGTCGCCAAATTTGAGGCTGAAACCCTCGCCCACTTGACAGGTGAGTTGGCAAGCGACGAAGCAGCGAGTGGAAAATCGGTTTGGTTGGCTAAAAGAGACCGTGATAAAGTTGGGCACATGGTCTTCGGTCCATACACTCACATTGATGCAGGGAGATACATTGCCCTTTTCAGGCTCAAGCGTTTAAGTGATGGCAAAGGTGTTGTAGCAATAGTTGATACATGCGTCGGCGGAGGTACACCAATAACGGCTGAGCGGAAAGTTTTGGCTGAGCAATTGCCGGTTGGAGAATTTCGTATCATTCCTCTCGTTGTGGATCATCCTGACGGAACAATTGAAACCAGAGTCTTTTGGACGGGACAAGCAGATTTGGCAACTGATTGCGTGTTTTTGTTGAAAATAGACCAAAGCAAGTAATAGTTCAAATCCAAAGCGCTCGGCTTTGCAGAAACTTGCTGATTTCGGTTATCAGCGAAGTTTGAAAACGATAAAATTTGCCCGAAAATTTTTTGTGATTTCTTTCTCTTATTCAAGCCAGTAGTGAAAGAATTTGTCTCTGGTGAAGGTTGAATGAAGCGAGGCAATCGTAGAATTCACATTTTGAAAGCCTACTGGCGTGACACTTGGATTTTGTTGCGCCAGTTTCGTCATTCTCTTTTTGCCTTCACTTCTCTTGTCCTGCTCGGAGCCTTTTGGCTCAAGTTCTTTTATACTGAAAAGCAATTGGACTTGGGTGAGGCGATTTACGCTACTTTGATGCTCATTTTCCTTAACCCAACCCTTGACTTTCCCCAATCAAGCCTTGCCCGACCAGCCTTTTTCTTTGTTCCTATTGTTGGCGTCGGAATTTTCACTGAAGCAATCGTTCGTTTTGGGATTTTGCTTTTCGCTAAAAGTTACCGAGAAGAGGAGTGGCAAAGGGTCATGGCGAGCACTTTCCGAAACCACACAATCATTGCAGGCATAGGTCGTGTCGGATACAGGGTAGCCGAAGAGTTGCTGAACGCTGGCGTGGAAATTGTTGCTTTGTCTTTGGCTGATGACGAAGAAAGCGCTTATCTGGTTCGCAAGTTGAGGGACAAAGGCGTGCCAGTTATCGTTGATGATGCTCGCCGAAACGAAGTTTTGAGAGATGCTCAAATTGAACATGCCAGATGCTTGCTCATTTGCACAGGCAACGACTTGACAAACTTGGAAATCGCTTTGGCTGCTCGTGAAGTCAATCCGAACTTGCGAATTGTCATGAGACTTTTTAGCGACGCCTTAGCGGAACGGGCTCAAAAATTTCTGGGCGTTCAAGTCGCTCTTTCAACTTCTGCAATTGCCGCACCAGCAATGGTCGCAGCAGCAATTAGCCAAACTATTGCTCACGCCTTTTATGTTGGCGAGCATCTGTTTCATGTCGCTGAAATCAATTTGGATGAAAACAGCACTTTGGTTGGCTTGACAGTTGGTGAACTTGAGCGGAGGAATTCAATCTCGGTCATTCTGATTCGCCGTCAAAATGGTGATTTAGTCCATCACCCATCTGCTGACTTAACTCTTAATCCAAACGAGACTTTGATTTTAATAGGCACACCAGAACAAATCGCATCTTTGAGTTACTTGCAGTAACTTTAACAGACAAAGGCTTTGGTAACATCGTCTAACTGCCTAACTCTTAGATGATACAAAAGACGCTCAGGATTTTGTCTTTGTCAGTTTTTACTTTCATTTTTGCCACTTCTGAGGTTAGAATTTAATGACTGCTCTCGGAAGTAATTTCATCCCTTCAATGCAAAGGGCGCAAAGGAGGTGACATGAAACATGTCTGATTGGAGCGTTTACCCTAAGGATGAAATTGTGCCTGATGAGGTTGAGTTATTGGCTGCTCAAATTGAAGAAGACGGTGGAAAAGTTTTGTCAATCTACCAAGAGCCTTACGGCAACAATTGGCAAATTTTTGCTTTGCTACCACTAAAGAAAGTTAAACCTACACCATTTCAACGAGATTTGTCACAGCATCATGTTGACAGGTTGCAAGAGGTCATTCGTGAACTTAATCGCTTCCTTGACCCTATCATAGTCATTCGTGCGCCCAATGGCGAATATTGGACACCTAATGGCAACCACAGAAGAGAGGCAATGGAGAGGTCAGGCAGAGGCATGATTGTGACCATAGTTGTTCCCGATGTCAAGGTAGCCTATCAAATTCTTGCCCTTAATACAGAAAAGGCTCACAACATTAGGGAAAAGGCACTTGAGGTCATAAGGATGTATCGTGGCTTGCTCAGTGAAAACGGGAGCATTAAGGAGACTGACTATGCCTTCCATTTTGAAGAGGCTTACCTTGTTACACTTGGTCTGATTTACGAACGAAAGGAAAAATTTAGTGGTTCGGCTTATGTTCCCATTCTGAAAAAAGTTGACAATTTCATTGAAATTTCGCTCCCTGAAGCCCTAAAGGAGAGGGAAAGGCGAGCCAATTTGCTTGAAAGCATTGACATCCTCGTTGAGCCAATCGTCCAAAGCCTTCGGGAAAGAGGATTTAACAATCCATTCTTAAAGCAGGCTGTCGTTTCCAAAATTAACCCCATAAAGCGTAAGCGAAAAGTTGAAGGCATATCCTATGATGAGGCATTAAACCGAATGAAACAAGCCCTTGAAAAACTTGACCCAGCAAAAATTACGCCTGAAGAATTGGCTGCTGTAATGGCTGAAGAGGAATTTTGAAAGATGACTCAAAATGCTTAGTCTAATATGCGAGATGAGCAGTTGCGGCACTTAAACAAAGCGGAGGCTAAATTGGTGAAATTTCTCTTCAGCCTTTAATGGAGCATGTTGATAATCGTTCAAATGAATTTTCTCAAGGGTCACTGCTATGGAAGGAATATCCAAAGTCGGTCAATATCATCCCCGATTGAGGGACAAAGTGATTGAATATCTGATGAAGTGGTTGGAACCGCTACCCAACGAAACGCAAGAAGTATAAGAAGTGCTGCGGTCGCTCTTCAACTTAACTCCAAAAATTGGCTCTTTTCAGAGTCAATAAATCGTCACCTCATTTATCACAGAAAACTATTTGACCTTACGCCTTTTCGCCCCGAAAATTAACTTCGGTTGCTCCTTGCTCTAAAGTGTGTTGGTAACATGCTGTCGGCTTTTGGCTCGGCAATAACCTCGCCCTCCGAGTATGGTTTCGCTACGAGATGACATTGCAGCCACGAAACATGTGGAAGAACCTTCCTTAAGTTAGGTGATTAAAGATGCCCAAGTATGTTGGCGTCTATACGACGGCATGTTTGACACGCAAGCAACTGGAAAACTTGGTGAAGCAGTTGCTGGCAGGGGACGGGGATGTAAGGTGCGAGAAGGCTTACGCCAGCACCGTTTCAGGACAACTCATTTGCGTTTTTAGGGCATCAAGCAAAGAAGCGATGGACGATTACCAAAAGCAAAAAGGGCTTATGCCCGACCAATTTTGGCGGATTGATTTGGAAACTCAAAATGGAGATTTGATGCCCATTTACGAACAAAAAGCCACAACTCAATCGTGAAAGAAAACCTAAAGGAGGTGCAAAGTATGCGTTGGTGGCTTTTTGCCCTTGCCGTTGCCACAGTTTCGGCTTTAGCAATTGCTGACGAAATTTGCAATTGCAGCAACAACCAAACGCTTTCAAAACGGACTCTTGCAACCAAGTTCACATACAAAGCCACAGTGCCTGAAATTCCA
>JANXCD010000162.1 GCA_025060305.1 Armatimonadota bacterium
CCTGAAACTTTCCAAATGCACGGCTTGGAATTTCACGGTCGGCTGAGGTTCATCAAAGGTGGACTTTACTACGCTGATATGTTAACGACTGTTAGCCCAAAGTATGCTCAGGAAATTCAAACCGAAAAATTTGGCGAAGGCATGCACGGTTTGCTTTATGACCGTGCATCTCAGGGACGATTGGTCGGAATTTTGAATGGGATTGACTACGAAATTTGGAATCCAGCGACGGACGAGTATTTGCCTGTCCGATACGATAGCCGAACTTTTGTCAAGGGCAAGGCTGCCAACAAACAGGCTTTACTTGAGCGGTTTGGATTGAAAGATGGTGGCGAGATGTTGATTGGAGTTGTTTCCCGTCTGGCTCACCAGAAAGGCTTTGATGTTGTTGTTCAAGCAACAGAAGCGTTGATGAATTTGCCTGTTAAACTTGTGGTGCTTGGAGCAGGTGAGCAAGAACCCATTTTCGCCGAACTTCAAAAGCGATACCCAGAAAAAATCGCAACAAGGTTGGGAGTTGTTGATGAGGAATTGGCTCATTTGATTTACGCTGCTTCTGACGCTTTTCTGATGCCTTCAAGGTTTGAACCTTGCGGGTTAGGGCAAATGATTGCGATGAAGTATGGGACAGCGCCAATCGTTCATGCAGTCGGTGGACTCGCTGACACCGTTCAAGACTTTGACCCGAAAACGAAGAAGGGCAACGGCTTCTCCTTCACTGGCTTAACGGTTGAGAACCTTTTGGCTACAGTTGAGCGAGCATTGAGCGTTTACCGAGACAGCAAACTTTGGCAGACGCTGCAGAAGAACGCGATGAAGTCAGATTTTTCTTGGAACAAATCGGCTCAAGATTACGAAACAAAAGCCTACGCCTCCGCATTACAGTTGCTTCGTTGGTAGAGTTCAAAGTATCAGTTTAGGAATGGTGGCGGCGTCGCCCGAAAAAAGGAGGTTGAGGATTTGAGGAAGGTTTTCAGTTTTCTTTTGGCGATCAATTCGGCAATAGCGACGCTTCTGCTTTTCCTTTGCAGTCCGATGGCATACACTCAATCAATCTCAAACACATCTTTTAACTGGCACTGGGGTAGTTGGCAAATTTCGGTTATTGACAATCAAATTGTTGTTCGTCGCCATCAAGTGAAAGTTCTGACCTTAGTTCCTCCATTAGGCATGGAATTCAAGAGAGGCAGTTGGCGTGGACAAACTGCAAATTTCAAATTTCAAGGGGTTAGCGGTGAGGGGACATGGTTTGTAGGTTTAACTACCAACAGTTTGAATTTGGTCGCTCAAAACTCCTTCCAGCACAACCCAAAATCAAACACTTGGCGATGGGCAATTGTCAACCCAAATTTGTTTCGTGGAGCGAATAATTTGCCTTCTTCAGACCAATGGTCTGGTATGACCATCTTCGGTTTAGTTATGCTTGACATCGTGGGCTCCAACGCTCAAACACGATGGCATCAAACTTCCGAGGGTTTGGTAGCAGAACTTATCTATCCACTTGAAGCAAAAGATTTCAACGCTCAATTGGAGATGAGATTACCGCCAAACTGGTTGATCGCTGAGCGAACTAAAGGCAGAGCAATCGTTCACTCTGTTGACTTGGTTCAAGGTGAATTTTGGTATTTTCCAATTGTTCCTAAACCCAAAAGGCTTCTTTGGGGCGATGGGATTTTCAGGCTCGGTCGTAAAGTCTACCTCTTTCTTTCCGACGAATCCTTTATCAAAGCAGCAACGAATTTGAAAAATTACCTTCAGAGTCAATGGCTAAGACAAGTCATCTTTTGCAGGTGGTCTGATGGCTCAACTTTAGAGCGTGGCATCATTTTCGCTCGCTACAACAGCCCTCTGAAAGAGCGAATGCCAGAAAAAGAGATAATGCCACCTGAAGAATTGCCTAAGGAAGGATATGCTTTGTTTGTTTCGGCTCATGGAGTTTGGATTTTTGCCTCTGATCCTGATGGTGCTTTTTGGGCTGTTCAAACCCTCAAGCAATTGTTCCGTTTGTCCGATGACGGTGCTTTAGTGGTGCCTGGCGTTTTCATTCTTGATTTTCCTGACTTTAATTTTCGTGGCGTTCATGTTGTCCTTGATGCTCATTCACCCGAAATGCATGGCAAATTGATAGAAAGAGTTTTTTCGCCTCTTAAGTTCAACAAAATCGTCATGCAAGTTGACCATCTCAAGTGGGAAAGTCATCCAGAAATTTGGCAACCTTGGTCAATTCCAAAGGAGAGCGTCAAAGATTTGTTGAAGAAAGTTGAAGCTAGCAACATGGAAGCCATACCCTTGCTTCCTACCTTGAGCCACTGCGAATACCTTTTCGGTAGTTTGGCTGGAGGGTTGCCAAAGGTAAATTTGGAAATCGCTGAAGACCCAACAACATCTTACCTTTACTGTCCCAATTTGGAACAAACCTATCGCATCGTTTTTGACTTGCTTGGCGAATTGCTTGAACTTTTCAAGCCTAAATGGGTTCACATCGGTCATGACGAAGTTTTAAGTCGTGGTCAATTTGCTTCTTGCATCCGTTGCAAAGGCATGCAGCCTCATTTCCTTTTCGCCGAAGATGTAAAGAGGATTTATGGTTTCTTGAAAGAGCGTGGCGTCAGAGTGATGATGTGGGGCGACATGTTGTTGCGTCCTGACGAAGCCTTTGATGCTGCTCATGGTGGTGAACCTTTCAATTTTTGGCTTGCCCGAAAACAAATACCTCGTGATATCATCATCGTTGATTGGCATTACCAACCCGCTCCGAGGTATCCAAGTGTGAAAGTGTTAAAGCAAGAAGGCTTTGAAGTCATTGGAGCAACATGGCGAAACCAAAGAAATATTGCTGAATTCACAAAGGCTGCAAAAGAAGCAGGTGCTTTGGGAATGCTTCAAACAACTTGGACAGGCTTTGGAAACAACAAAAATGCATTGCGTGATTTTCCTGACCAGTTTGCTGCCTATGTCTTTGCTGCTGACCGATTTTGGAATGCCTCCCAATCGTCTCTACCTGAATATTCGGCATGGAGCATCTTTGAAAACCTTTGGCTTAGACCGCTAATTCAACCGATGAGCGGGTTCGTAATTGACTTGTCACCAATAGCAAACTTGAAGATAGCCAAAATTCTCAGCCTTCCAAATCAGCAAGTTTTCGGAAACAAACGATGGCTCAACAGAAGGCTTTTTTGGCTACCTTCTGATGAAAATGGAAGTTTGAAAGCCCTTGCACTGAAAAGCGCATGGCTATCAGGCGCACCCGATGAAGTAATCTTGGAAGTAAATGAGCCAGCATCGGAACTAAATTTCATTCACTCAACAGACATCCAAACTGAAGAAAATGCACTAATTGGTGGTTACGAAATTTTACTGGAAGGCGATAGAAAAATCGCTGTCCCAATCCGTTACGGTCAGCAAATAAGGGCGCTGAAGGACAATCGTCCTTTGAGTGACATGAAGGCTTCAATTGCTTGGGTTTGGAAGACTGCAGTGGGAAATGTTTCACTTAACGCTTTAACGGTTAGCCTTGAAAGCGAAACCGTCGTTCAAAAAATTCGCTTTTACTCCGTCCACGAAGAATCATCTCCACTCCTTTTCGCAGTCACTGGAGTTTCTTCATTAACTGCCGTTGAAGAAACAACACCTTAGCCTTATTCAACTCTTGACATTGCAATTTGATGCCAAAGTTCAGGTTTCCTTCGCCTCAACTTCTCAATTCTCTTCGTTACCGATTTAGGTTGAAATGCCTGTGCTATGTCCGAAAGCCATGGCTTCAACTGTCTTTCATTTTCAGCGCTAATCTTCAGGCGGGTCAACCAACGATGGAACTTGAATTTGAGCGTGCATGTCGTGCAAGGCGATGACCTCAACTTCTCTCGTTGCAGTAACGCTCTGAAGCGAAATGAACAATGCCCTTGCTGTATCCAAACTGGTGATGCACGGAATTCCGTGTTCAACAGCGGCACGACGGATGATTAAGTCGTCACGCTGTGAAAGCCTTGAAGCAGAAGGTGTGTTGATGACCAGATGGACTTGTTTGTGTGTCAGCAAGTTCAACAAGTTAGGTTCGCCTTCTTCAATTTTGTGGACAACTTCAC
>JANXCD010000163.1 GCA_025060305.1 Armatimonadota bacterium
CAGCAAAGACCAAAACAGTGACCGTTTGGGCATCAAAGTTGTGGACATTTATCGGAACTCTTTCGTCCCACTCAGGTTCGCTCAACCAATCCGATGGCTGAAGTCTCTCTGCAAGGTTGCGTGTCTCCAAAGTGACCACTCTCACCTTCAAGGCTGATTTGGTTTTGTCAGCAAGGTCAAAAGAGGCGTCATCAAACCAAGCAGTGCCAGTTCCGAAAAGGACCGTCCCAACTGTTGCCCATCTCGCATTTTCAGGCGCATTGAATGTGAACTCAACAGGAGTCCAGTCGTATGTTCCGCCACCTGAGTTCATAACACGATTGATTAGCCACTCACCTTTATCGCTGAAGACATGGACGAACCAACCGGCAAAACCTTTGACATTTTCCGCTCTGACCCAACCTTGAAATCGGTAGGTTGCTTTAGGAGTAACAGGGATGTGAGTTTGGTGGAACTTAACCCATGTCGGCTCGGCTCCTTCGCTGACAACCGTTTGCACTGATCTTTTGCCAGTTTTAGCGACACCTTCAACCCAAAAGAGTTGATGTTGAGCATCTTCATGCACTCGCTCCCAATCAAAAGGTTCACCTTTGCCCACCTCAAAACTCCCGTTAGTTAAGCCAGTTTTGATGAAGTCAGAAACTTCCCAAGCGAGAGGATTATCGGCATAGACAAAATATTTGGTTGAACCTTTGGGAGGAACATCAGCAAGGAAAGAAAGTAAATCGTCCCTTTGAAGTTTGCCTTTTCTTCTTGGCTCACCTTCTTGACTTCTGATGTCAAACCTCAACTCATTGCCTTGCTCGTCGCAAACTCTAATCTCGTTGGCGTTTCTGCCTTCAAAGGGAAGGTTTGGTAAAGTTTTGCCAATGGGAATTATAACCTGAACACCAATTTGGGGTTTGTCAGAGGGATTATCAAGAAGAACGACAGCACGAGTTCGCCAATAGCCTCCACCATTGAGTGAGATTTGAGTGTGCCAACCATAGGACATTGAAGTCAAAGCCAACAAAAATAAAGACGAAATCCATCTCATCTCATCACCATCTCCTTACATCTGACGCAGCGCATGACTAATCACTGCCAGCCATGCGCACTGAGCCTTTTTCAGAACATAGACTTCAACAGGTGTCTTGCCCAGCCACCAGTTGGGACACCCATCGGCTTCCAGCAGTTTCGCACCCATTCTGTAATAGGCTTCTTCAATAGGGTAACATTTTGCCATTTTTCCTTGCCGTCCCAATTCTCTCTTCCTGCCCATAATACTACCTCCGCTCTTTACTTAAAAGTTTGTTAGTGCTTATTCATTCATTCCAATGGCTTCACCCAGTGACTGATTATGACGAGAGTTGGGCAGTTATCTACTGACCTCTCTGTCGCCATAATAATGGCACAAAAATCTGAGTCACAAGAGAAAGTGATAAACCATGAACCCCTGACCTTTACTGCGAACCCTTGCTTATTTGTATGAACCCGCCATCCTTTGGAGAAACCGAAAGGTTCAACTTTTGACCATTCCATTTGGCTTGCAAGGAATTGTTTGATGCTCTTAAGTCTCCTTTGAAAGGAACTGACAGAGCAACTTTTGCTTCTTCTTCAGTTGGATTGGCGGCAAGCACATAAATTTCGCTCTTTCGGCGCAAACAGCGCAAGTGGACAGGACTACCAACAGGCTCAAATTTAACCGATATTGCTTCGCCCTCAAGCAATGCGGGAATTAGCGATGCCAGTTCCTTGCCTAACTGTCGCACTTCATTCCATCGTTTTTCAAAAACTTCAGGCGCTACTCCTTTCCCACCCA
The DNA here is from genome assembly GCA_025060305.1 of Armatimonadota bacterium. GTDB lineage: Bacteria > Armatimonadota > Fervidibacteria > Fervidibacterales > Fervidibacteraceae > Fervidibacter. The sequence goes on from JANXCD010000163.1 coordinate 1,802, forward strand.
CATCCCTCATCAGGTCAAAATAGGAATAGAAGATAAGCCCATTAGCGCCATGAATTAGGGCTAAATATGCCATGCAACGCTTCTCACCGAGTGTTGGCTCTCTTTCCTCTGGTTTACCAGAATAGACACTGTGGGCAAAAATCTGTGGCACAACCCAAACAGGTTTGGAATGCCTCATTTCCTCCCTTGCACTTTTCGTCCAATCGGCAACCATTGTCAAAGGGCTTCGTGGGACAGGGTAAGGGTCAACACCGATCACATCTGTGCAGTCAAAGTAATGGGTGAGTTCGCCAATTTGATAAAGCACTTGAAAGGTCGGATGGTCTGGGTCAAGTTCGGAAACAAGATCATACATAGCCTGAAGCCTCGGGACAAAAGTTGGTGGCAACTCGTCATTGATATACCAAGCCAAAAGTGCTGGATGATGGCGTAACTTGAGAACATACTCCTTTGCTAACTCAAGCCCGCTTTTGCCCAACCACTTTGGGAAGTATCCTGTGCCTTCGTAAAAGTCCTTAATAGAGTAAATGACACGCAATCCATACTTTGCTGCCCTATCCATATAGCCTTCTGGGTCTTCGTCAACACCGTAACCGTAGCATAAAATCGTATTGAACCCTGCCTCAGATATGCGAGCCAAATGTTCATCTTCAGTTGGACCAAGATACAGCCCCAAAGGGAAAAAAGGTTTGCCATCAACCATGAGCCTAAGTTTCTCATCAACATAAACCTTAGGCATTCGTTCTGTCAAGCAAACAGAGTGAACAGAAGCATCAACCTTTTCACCTTTGATTGAAAAGAGCGAAAAGCGCCATCGGTAAATTACGGGCTTTCGGAGTAAACTGACTGGCAGCGAAATTTTCTGTTGAGAAACTTCTGGCGGAAAAGCAATGCCCTTTGACCAAACAGTTTTGCCTTGAGTGTCTTCCAATTGCGAACGAACAATGTAGGCTGAATATTTTTCCTCGTCCCTACGATTTACTTCCACATTGGCAGATAATGGCATCCCGATACGCCAAAGCCCACGATAAGTCGGCAGGAAAATTTGCAAGGGGAAAGGCATAATTTCACGCACTTGAACATCGTCAAACCAAGCAGTTCCAATGTTCGTTGACCGAAGGTAAAGCACGACGACAACTTGTGCAGCATTTTCAGGTATTGTCGCTGTCCCTTCCACCTTTTGCCAATCAAAAGTCCCTTCAGGGCATTCAGGATACACTCCGCCGAGATGTTTCCCTTGCGAATCACGCCATTCAAAACAAATGCCAGCACCTTGATCCCATTTGTCGTGCCCACTGATCTCTTTGCCTTTGACCCAAACAGCAAAATAGTAGCGCCTTTTCGGTTTGAAAGGGATAACCTGTGTTATGAGCCGATAAACTTGTGGGTCAGTGTTCGTCAGCCTTAGGCTTCGCTTGCCACTCTGTTTCTCAACTTCATCCAAAGCACATAACTCGCGGGGCAAGTCCCAACCGTCAGGTAAACCGTCTTTATCAATGTCTTCTTCAAAACCTGAGTTTGTGACCAAATTTTCGCCCAACTTCATCTTACCGTAGCGTTCCTCAGGTTGGATGCCAGCACAAAGGAGAAAACTTAACGCTACGACACAAATGCACATCAACGAACCTGTCGTCCGTGCCATTTTTATCGCCCCCTTAAACCACATTTAATGTAAGGTGGCTCTCCTGAGCCACCAAAAAATTATCGGTGCATCAGGAGATGTTACCTTCAGAAAATCATCGGTGCTTAAGACCTGCAACATATTTTGGCAAAAGTAGCCACCAACAAAGTTTATAGTATAGAGCGTTTAACTTTAATCGCCTTAATGCGCTTTTGGTCTATTGAGCGTTTTTCCCTTAGGATGCGATAAGTGAACAGACAGTAGCCTGATCAAAAGACAAATTTCAGGGGCGGTGCTGCGGACAAAGCACCGCCCCACTATCTAACCCGCTCCTACCAGCGAATTGAACTGGCAGGGAAGGCAAATAGATGAATCGTCACTCCGTTGTGGACCAAAGCAAATCCACCAACAAAGGTTTCCCTTTCGTCAAGCAACAAATGCTCACCGATGCCAACGGGAGAAGGCTTGATGTGAGCCCTATCCAACGAACTTGCAGCGGTTTGGATGAACTCTTTTGCACCAGCAAGGTTTACCAACGCTTTCGGTTTCCCAAACTCTAAAGCCTCCAAGGCATCTGCAGCGTAACCTGAAAGAATTCTTCGGTGCATAACTTGCCATGTTTCAGGATGGTCAAAAACTTCCAAGCCAGCAAATTCCT
>JANXCD010000164.1 GCA_025060305.1 Armatimonadota bacterium
TCAAGATGCAGGAGTGATGCATGTAGGTGCAAGATACTATGAGTTTGAGACAGGTAGGTGGGTGCAGAGGGATCAATTACTTGGAGATACATTTAACTCACAAACATTAAACCGATATGGGTATTGTGAAAATAATCCTATTAATGCAATAGATCCAACTGGTGCTAAGACATGGGGTGATGTGTTTAGGAGTTGGATATGCTATTTTAGCGGGTGGTTTAGTTATTCTTGGTGGATTTGTTATTGAAGCTACAGGGGGCATTGGCATGGTAGCTGTTGGTGCTATTGCCGGTGCCGTTGCAGGAGCAACTTACTATGGTTATTCAACCCCTTATGAAGAATGGGATAACTTTGCCCTTGCCGAAAGAATTGTTGCAGGCGGTTTAATAAGCGCTGGTTTAACAGCTATTGGGGTGTCAATACCAAAATTGCCTAAATTAGCAGTTATGGCTATAGACGCGCTTGAGGAATATGGACGCTATTTACCACCATTACTGTAATTCGGGGTGATATACATAATGGATACAAACATCAAGGATGCTGTAGGTTATGCATTAATATCACTTTTACTTTTGCCTACCACTTGGCTTCTTACCAGAATTAGTGAATTAGTAACAAAAAAGATATATTGGAATTCAAACGCTATAAGATTAGTTTTATGTGTTAGCATTGCTTTTTTTCTATTAGGAGTTTGGCATTTAGTGAAACATTTGTTGCGACAATGATGTAATTATGAGCTTGATGGAGATGTTATGGCATATGATTGGGATGGGAATGGGAACATGGTAGCAAGGACGGAAGGGAATCAAACGACGCAGTTTGAGTATGATTTTGACAACAGGTTAGTGAAGATAACCTATCCTGATGGTAGAGTGGTTCGTTTCGGTTATGATGGTTTAGGTCGCCGAGTTTGGAGGCAGGATGGCAGTGTTGTTAGGCAGTTTTACTTTGACGGGGATCTCATCATAGCGGAGAGGGAAGGTAGCGCATGGGTAGTTCGCTATTTGCTTGGCTTGAGACCATGTGGGTTTGTATCGGGTGGTCAAGTTCGCATCTATCATGCTGATAGGCTTGGAAGCATAAGGTGGGTAACAGATGGAAGCCAGAACATAGTAGCAAGTTATGTTTATGAAGGTTTCGGCAAAATCGTCGGACAAAATGGCGGAGGACCTTATCAATTCTGCGGTTTGTGGGGATACAGAAATGATGGAGATGCAGGGTTGATGCATGTAGGTGCAAGGTATTATGAGTTTGGGACAGGAAGGTGGGTGCAGAAGGATCCAATGATAGGAGATTTCCTTAAGCCCCAAAGTTTGAATAAGTATTCCTACGCAAGGAATAATCCCCTTAACCTTATAGATCCCAACGGTTTTGATGGAAAGCCGCCAAATTGGTGGGATGAGTTTAAATCACTTTGTAAAAGGGTTTGGCTAAGAGTGGTTGTAATATCTGCGTGTATTATCACAGTAGAGGATTTGTATAACGAGATTGTAAACCCTCGACCTCCTAATTACATTCATGATGTTCCAAGGGTTATAGTTTCTATTTCGTTGATTGCGGTAGGCGTAGGTATTGGTGGAATTGTTGGAGGAGTGGCAATAGTTGTTGCAGGTATTTCTTTCATATTTCATTTCGCTAAAACTTTGGAAAATTTGTCTGATTGATTTAGGAGGGGACTTTATGTGCGAGCAGTGGTTACGATGTTTTTTAGCGCTAATACAATTTATTAGCGGAATTGGTTTCTTTCTTATTTCTTGGAAAAGTAAGGACCGAAAAGATTTTGCCATAGGTTCACTTGCCATTTCCTTTGCTATATTAGGCTTTGTTGACCCTATGCCTCCCTCTATCACGATGACAGTGATAATGACAATTCTTTTCCTTTTAGGTTTAATCATCAGATGGCAGTGTAGGAGAAGTAGTTGATTTCACTGACTTAAGCACAGGGTTTGCTCACAACTTGGTAGCAGAAGTCAGGCATGGTTGGTTATAATTGAGATTGGAACCTTTGCGAAACTGAGTGCAAATCTTTTGCCATTTCAAGCAACTTGGCGACAGATTTGAGTGGGACTGTGTTTGAACCGTCAGAGAGAGCAATGTTTGGGGCGGGATAGACTTCCACGAAAATGCCGCCAACTCCTGTAGCGACCGTTATCCTTAGCAAAAGTGGAACGAATTCATGGCAACTGACGAATGCGGTTTCAAAACCTCAGTGCACCATAATGCAAATCAACCAGCCAAATGCCAGCGCTGTTTCCTTTATCCACCAACGAAACAGGCAATGTATTGGAGTGACAAGAGTTACAAGTTGAAATCACTAACAAACAGAGAAGAAGGTGATGATGAATGGAAGGGAAAGAGCATGAAGTATTGCGAGCAAAAGTTGTGCAAACAGAGAGAATAGAAATTTTGGATGCTAAAGGCAATTTGCGCATTAACATCTCAGTGAACGAAGAAGGTGAACCCTTTCTCTGTGTCTATGATGCAAAAGGAGAAGCACGCCTTGTGCTCGGCATTAATGCCGATGAAGAACCAGGCATCGCCCTTTATGACTCGGCAGGCAAATTGAAGGCATCAATTTTCATATCTGTAGACGATAGACCAACCATTGCTTTTTATGACGGCGAAGGGAAAGAGCAGATAGTGATTAGTCTGGCTGAGAGGGAGCACGGTGTTTGGTTGTATAACAAATCAGGCAGGATGCGTTTGGGGTTAGGCATAGATGATGATGTAACTCCAGCCCTTGGGTTTTACGATGCTTTTGGGAAGCAGCGGATTGGGCTAGGCTTTAGAGGTGAAGCGCCGACTTTCGTTGCTTATGATGCGAAAGGAAGAGAACGCATTGCGTTGGGCTTTGGGAGCAAAGGTGAACCTGCGCTTTGGCTCAACGATGAATCGGAAAAGCCCTGTATCGTTATCGGCTTCAGTTACGAAGGAGAACCAGGAATATGGCTGCTTGGTGAAGAAATTGAGCCACCAAACCTAACTTTGTAGCAAACTTTGGTGAAGTCGGAGAGGCAACAAATATGGCGACTTTTCGGGTGAAGGTTGAAATTGGTCCGATGGATCAGAGTCGGTTTGAGTAAATTGATGCTCTCGTTGACACAGGAGCAACTTACACTGTTGTGCCAAAGGATGTCCTTGAGCGGTTGGGGATTGTCCCACAGTTTCGCCGACACTTCCGTGTTGCCGATGGTCGTGTGGTTGAGTTGGATATGGCTTGGGCGGTCGTGCGAGTGGAGGGTGAAATGCCCTACACTCCTTGTGTTTTTGGCGAACTTGGTATGGATGCATTGATTGGTGCATTTACCCTTGGAGGTTTAGGCATTGACCCAATAAACCAGCGCCTTGTCCCTAGTGAATTGTTGCTCATTGGGGTTGGAATGACTTTAGAGCAAAAATTCTGCTGGGGTTTAGGCAATGGATTTCATGTTCGGATAAAGTCCGTCTGAATTGACAACCTTTTTTGCGATGTTTTTCGGGAAGACTGTCTTCTGACCTATAAAGCAACTCCAACTTCACTGCTCCTGCTTGTTAGGAATTACGAAGTCAAAGGCAGGAACAATGAAATCCGCTTGAAAAAATCTTTGCTCTTATCGCAAAGTTTACTGGTGCTTTGCATCCATGCCATTGGCTTCAGCCAGCGTTGATTTGATGAAAATTATCGCCGTCTAAAGACGGCGCTCAGGAAATTCGTCATCAACTACGGGCTAAAGCCCGTAGCATGAATTTGAGCGAATTTGATTTTTTGCAAAGATGAATTTCAGCCAATTCATGCCACTGGCTTTAGCCAGTGGTTGATGACGAAACAAAACGAGCGCCGAATTTATTCGGCGATGAAATTTTCGCCGATTGAAATCGGCGCTCAGGGATGGCGTCAGCGACTACGGACTTGAAGTCCGTAGCATGAACTTGCGTTACATCCTTGCATTCATGCCACTGGCTTTAGCCAGTGGTTGATGACGAAACAAAACGAGCGCCGAATTTATTCGGCGATGAAATTTTC
>JANXCD010000165.1 GCA_025060305.1 Armatimonadota bacterium
ACTATGGAGTTGAAGAGTTTTACTTTTACGACCCTGACAAAGGTGATTTGATGGGATGGGTAAGGAAAGGTGAGCGATTGGTTGCCGTTGAGAAGATGGAAGGGTGGGTAAGTCCGAGATTGGGGATTATGTTCACATTGAAAGGCAATGATTTGGTCGTTTACTATCCTGATGGTGAACCCTTTGTGATTTATGAGGAGTTAAGGGAGCAGTGGCTTAAAGAAAAACAAAGAGCAGAGCAGGAAAGACAAAGAGCGGAAAGGGAAAGGCAAAGAGCGGAAAGGCTGGCACAAAAACTAAGGGAACTCGGAATTGAGCCTGAAGAGTGAGAGAATCGGACTTTGTTTTTGCTTATTCAAAGGCTAAAAAATTCGCCCAAAAGGGCGGTGAGCAAAAATGAAGATTTTGAGTTTGTCGTTAATTTTGCTCTTGCTCGTGCTTACTTTTGCTTTTGGGCAATCGGATAGAAGTCGTTGCGTAATTTTGTTACCACCTTTATCTTTCGGTAGCCTTTCAACAGGCAGCATCGTAATTGTTCCGAGTTCAGGTGGGCTCATTTTTCCTGGTTCTATCTCCACATTGAGACCGCCTCTTATGTTGCATCCGACGGTCGTTCTACCTGCTGGTGGCTTTTTCTGCTTCCAATTGCAAGGCAGCAATTGGTCAATCACTTGGTGTGAACCGCTAAAGACAAATGTGGTTATCATTGGTCGTCCCCTAATCCGACCTTTTATCATTTCGCCTGGCTTTTTTGACCCTTCTGTCACTTATGGTGTGCCTCAAATTTGGCATAGCCCGATACTTCAACCAGGTGTTTTGACTTTCAGGCTCAGAAACAGGTCTGCAGAAGAAGTAGCGAAGTTGCTGAACGAAGCAAAGGTTGTTCCCGATGGACGATTCTCTGGAGTTGGCAACATTTTGATTGTCAGCGCTCCAAGTTTAGCGACGAGCGGAGTTCAACAATCCCGCATCCGTGACCTTATAGCCGAACTTGATAAACCAGACAGGAAAAATTCTTCCCTTCCTTCTGACAGAAAACAAGTTCAGTGGCAAGTTGAAGTTTATCGTGCTCATTCATCAAATTGCATTGCTCAAGAGAACCTGCCAAGCGACCGAATGGCATTGGTGAAACTCAGCGGTTACCCTTGTGCCCACAAAATTGGCGAAACCCTTTGGAAACCTGAAACGCAAGAAGTGTTGATCAAAAGCGAAGGCGTTGATTTGTCAATGAAAGCAGCGAAACAAACAAGTGGTTGGCGATTTTCCCTTAAAGGTCAAGTCAAAGGACAGCCTACCGAACTTGAAAGCGAAGCACCAGAGACATCGCAACCTATTTTGCTTATTGCACCAATTTCTGATGAAAAAGAAGGCTTGATCATCGCAATCTTGCCGAAAGGCTAAATTACCAAACAGACAAAAAGCACTCAAGTTAAAGTTGAGAGGTCGTGATGAATGGAGGAAGTGTGTTATCTTCATCCTCAGACGCCAGCAGTTGCCAAGTGCACCGATTGCAAAAAGGCTATTTGCGAAGTCTGCCTGAAACGAGTGAACACTAAACCTTACTGCGAAGCCTGTGCTACCAATCACCATGAGCAAAGTCCTTGGCTTGCTTTTATTTTTGCCTTTTTTGTCCCTGGCATGGGGCAGGTTTACAATGGTGATTGGCAAAAAGGTTTGGTCATCCTTTTGACAGGATGGCTTGTTGTGCCTTGGATTTACGGAATAGTTGACGCAGTGACCGTTGCAAATAAAATACGAAATGGAATCCAAGAAAGCAAAACTGTCCCACCAGGTTACCTGCTTCTTGCCCTTAAGTTAGGCGTTTTGCCTCTTTCTTGCCTCTACTTTGGCATCGTCTTCACTTTGTTTGCGGCTTTCACAGGGTTGATAAAATTGATGCTACAATTGGGTTAACGAACTCTAAGGAGGTGAGAAATATGATCGTGGTGACCATGCCAGAAGTGCCAGGTTATCGCATCGTCAAGGTTTTGGGAGTTGTTAAAGGTAGCACGGTCAGGGCAAAGCATATTGGCAAGGACATCTTGGCTGGGCTAAGGCAAATTGTGGGGGGCGAAATTAAGGAATACACCGAGATGCTCTCAGAAGCGAGAGCAGAAGCAGAGAGGAGAATGATTGAAGAAGCGGAAAAATTAGGTGCAAATGCTATCATAAATGTCCGATACACAACAAGCGGAGTTATGCAAAATGCCGCTGAAATCCTCGCTTATGGGACAGCCGTCGTAGTTGAACAATCAATTTGAACTTTTTGCTGCTGTCGCAAAAATTTGGTAGTGACCTTCCTGAACGAAGGCAAAAAGTTAGCATAGACGACATACCTTTAGAGAAATTTTCGCCGACAGAGAGAACCTTTGTGGGTGACGAAAAGGGATGAAACGGATTTTGATTTTGCTGGATGGTGCTGCTGACGAAAAGCAGGAAATGCTTGGAAACAAAACTCCCCTTGAAGCAGCCAATATCGTCCAACTTCACAAGTTGGCTAAAGAGGGAACTACGGGTTGGACAAGGACGATTCTTGATGGTTTGCCTGTCCAACCTGAAGTTGCTGCTATGGAAACGCTCGGTTACGAAAGCACTTTGTTTTACACTGGACGGGGTGCTTTCAGGGCTTTGGGCGCAGATGTCCCTCTTGGGCTTAAAGATGTTGCTTTCACCCTCGCTTTCCTTTCAACCGATGGCGAGCAAATTACTGAGACAGAAGTTGAATTGAGCGCCGATGAGTTAAGGGCTATTGTGGAATTACTTCAGGAAAAGATTGGCGATAGCCACTTTAGATTCGTCCCTTTGAAAGGGCAAAGGCATGTTTTGATTTGGCACGAAAGTTTTACCATGTTGCAATGTGAGCCACCAGATGATTTGAAGGGTGAACCTTTTGAACCTCACTTGCCCAAAGGCGATAATGAAAAGAAAATCCTAAATCTCATCTACCATGCCCTTGAGTTACTTGACAAGCACGAGGTTAACAAGCGCCGAATTGATGAGGGCAAACCACCAGCAAATTTGATTTGGCTTTATGAGCCTGGTATGATGCCCAAATTGCCATCGTTAAGGCTTATCGCTGGCATGATTAGGATTGACGCTATCACTGACCACATTCCTATGCGAGGTTTGTGCATCGCTGCTGGCATAAGACCTCACAGACCGCCAAAGGTTGAATTTGACAATCTTAGCGAAAGTTACGAGCGCCTTGTTGCTTACACTAACGATTTAATTCCCGACACTGATTTGCTCGTCGTTCACATTCGTGAAGCCGATAAAGCGTCCCATCAGAGAGACCCTGAGTTAAAAGTTTTTGCACTTCAAAAATTTACCGAAGTCTTCATGCCCAAACTTCTTGATGCTGTTTTCGCTTACGAAGATGCAAGAATGCTCCTAATTTGCACCCATAAAACAAACTCGCTTACTGGCAGACATCTCGTTGGTGAAGTCCCGTTTTTATTCTTGCCGAAAAAAAGCACAAGCAGAGCAGACGAGTTCCACGAAGAAGCAGCACAAAGTGTCGGCGTTAAAGTTGACAGGGCTTGCGAGTTGGCAAAATGGCTACTTGACATTCAAACGCCCATAAGATTGGGCTGAACTGGCGAAAATTCTTAAGGTTCAAAAAACAGGATGTCAACGACAATCAAGGCGAGATTTTTAACTTCAAAAAATCAGGTGACTGAAATGCAAATTCGCTGGGAGGTTGCTTTAGGTTTCCTTGCTGCTGGGGCGTTGACTGTTGTTTCGGTTCTCGTTTTCGCAGTCTTGATTGTACAGAAAACCCGAGCATCTTGGCGCTATTGGCTTTATGGCGCAATTGTTTTCGTCGTTTTTCAAGGCATCCTTAGGTTGCCTTGGATGATTGCTCTCAATTTTTTGCTCCGAGATGCCCTTCGTTCTTCCTTCGCTTTCTTGGTCGCCTTCACCGCATTTGCGGCTTTGACAGCGGCTTTGTTTGAGCGTGGTGGGCAATGGATTTTGTTTCGCCGTTT
>JANXCD010000166.1 GCA_025060305.1 Armatimonadota bacterium
GTCAATAAAACAAGCCTTCAACTCGCTGGGCATCTTGTCAGGGTGTCGCTCAAGGTAACGAGCATATGCTTCCTCGCTTGTGAAAACCAACCACCCATCTTCGTCCAAAAAATACTCCCTTTGCTCCGCCACAACTTGACGAATGAGTTCTTTGAGTTCTTCTACGGTCATTTCAGCGACGGTCTTCATTGCACTCATCACCGAGCAAAATTGTGGCGCACGGAGCAAAAAATGTGGCGAAAAAAGTTTTTTTGCTCTTTACTGCAAAGTCTTCGGTGGCTCTTTTAGGGCACAGGCTTAGACCTTCATCGGCAAATTTCAGGAAGGAAAACGAGAAACTTCTCAATCGTAGGGGCAGGCAAAGCCTGCCCGAAAAAATTTTTTCTGACGGATTTCAAGCGATCTCAGAGAAAAATCATTGACAAGCAAAGGAATTGTGTTATCATTGCAGCATCAAAAATTTAACTATGGAGGTGTTGTAAGATGTTGAGACGGTTTAACTGGCGTTGGCAACCAGAGATGTTGTTAGTCACTATAATAGCCGCTTATGTGTTCGTTGGACTTGCTATTCACGGATGTGGCGGAGGTGGTGGAGGCGGCGGGGGCGGTAGACCATCACAGCCACCGACGCAACAGTCTTCTCGTAGTATAGCAAGGACGACAGCAAGGTCAGTTCAACGCTTTACGAGTTTCATTCGTAGAGTTAATACAAGGTTGGAATTACTCCGTTCCCGACAAGCAACCTGTCCTAATGTCTCTTCAAACTGGGATGGAACGCCTCCTATACCTAACCCTTTGGTGCTTACCATCAATTACGGCAACGGCTGTGAGGAGCAGTCAGGAGAATTCTTCAGCGGCTCTGTTACTTTGAATATGCGTGACCCTGGAATTCTTGAGGGCGGTTTGTTAGTGTTCTCTTCCATCAGCATCACCTTTAACAACTTTAGTGACCGCAGAGAAACTGTTAATGGCACTCTAAGTCTTAAACATACGAGTGAGTTGAACTATGAGATTAGTTACGACCTTCGTTACAGCAACAATCAAGGATGCAACGAGCATGTAACTTTTAACGGAGCCATTAGAACTGACTTGCCTATTTATAATCCCATAAGAAGCATGTCTTTAAGTGGCAATGGCAACTACAGCGGTCCTTCAGGCAACTTCACAATTGAAATGCAGGGATTATTGTGGGAATTGGAGGATTGTGATTACCCAATAGCAGGAACTATGAGAATCTCTGGTAGTGGCACAACAATAACGATAAGATACAGCGTGTGTGGGCGAGCGACCATTTCTATCAATGGTGGTCCTCCATCAGAAATTTCTCTTCCAGACCTTGAAGTAGATGATCCAAATGATCCCTGCTTCTAAGCAATCAAATCGGGGACAGCCTATTGGCTGTCCCCTGTCTTTCACTTTATTGCATGTTACTGACAGGAATGTCAAGGTATGACCTTTGGAAACCTGCTACGAACTTTAATCACAGTTATTGACGCCTTTGCTTTTATTTGAAATGCATTCAATCTTCTGAAATAAAGAAGGAACTCCCTTTTGCTCAACTCACTTCACTTAACATCTCCTTCAACTCGTTGCACACTTTTGACGCAACCAAAATAAGGGAGTGACCTGCCATGCGCCTTCGCAAAAGAATCAATCAGTTCAAAACTGTCGTTAAAGAGCGATTTATGGCAAAGCGCAAACTTGTCCATCCGAGAGAGGAAGTTACTCAAATCGTTCATGAAATCCGAAGGTTTTTGGCTTCAAGGCAAACTGAAGGGCTTAGGCAATTTTTGGAGCAATTTCATCCTGCCGATATTGCTTTGGCTATGAGATTTTTACACGACAGCGAGAAGGAACAAGTTTTCAAACTCCTTGACCTTGAGTCGGCAGCGGAAGTCTTAGATGAAGCCGACGAATCAACGGAGCGTCACTTGGTTCAAACCACTGAACCTGAAAGGCTTTCTGACTTGCTTGAAATCCTGCCACCAGACGAAAGCGCCGACATCGTTGGCATGCTTGAACCTGAACAGCGAGAGCAAGTTTTGAAACTAATGGAACCTGAAGAGGCTCAAGAAGTCCGTGAACTCCTTCGCTACCCACACGACACAGCAGGTGGAATAATGTCGCCGAACTTTATAGCCGTTAGGGAAGAGATGAATGTTGGACAAGTTCTTGAGACTTTGAGAGAGCGTGCTGACTCAGAAAGCATTTTCTATGTTTATGTTGTAGACGAGCAAGGTGTGCTTAGGGGAGTTTTGAACTTGCGTAAGTTGCTGACTTCGCACAATGACACCTTGGTTCGTGACATTATGACTCATGGCGTCATTTTTGTCTTCCCCGAGCAAGACCAAGAAGAAGTCGCTCACATTTTTGCCAGATACGATTTACTGGCGCTCCCAGTAGTTGACCATAACTATCGGCTGATTGGCGTTATTACTGTTGATGATGTGATGGATGTGATGCAAGAGGAATTGACAGAAGATTATTTCCATATTGTCGGTTCTGATGCAGCGGAGTTGGAGCGGAAGACACCTGCAGAAATTGCAAGGCTTAGATTGCCTTGGCTACTTACCACTGTTTTCATTGAGTTGATTGCGGGTTTCGTCATCCACAGGTTTGATAAAACCCTCGGCACGGTCATTTTGCTGGCTTCATTTATGCCTGTAATTCAAGCGATTTCTGGCAACACAGGATTGCAATCAGCGACTATTGTTGTGCGGGGTTTAGCGACGGGACATGTCACTTTGCGTGAATGGTGGCGTCCTGTCATAAGGCAATTTCAAACCACTTTGATTTTGGGCGCTATTTTAGGGACGCTGATTTTCTTCATAGGTGGAATTTGGCACGGTCTACAACGAATGCATGAGCGTGGGACTTGGTTTGACCCTGTTTTCGGTTTCGTCGTCGGTTTCTCAATGTTTGTTGCTGTAAACTTGTCTGGCTTTGTCGGAACAGTCATACCTATGATTTCTAAGCGATTAGGCTTTGACCCTGCACTGACGGCAGGTCCCTTTGAAACCGCTTTCCAAGATGTTGTGGGCGTAACTATCTTGCTCGGCTTAGCAACTTTACTTTTGAATTTGATGGCTTGAAAGTACAGTTGAAACACCAACTTTTTCACAAAAAGCCTCAATCACGCATTTACTGCATTGTGGCTTCCTTGCAACGCAAACATATCGCCCATGCAGTGTCAATGCGTGACCGAACCAACTCCACTCGTTGCGTGGCACGAGAGCCATCAAATCTTGCTCAATTTTTTCTGGCTTTTTGTTTTTGCTCAAGCCAAGCCTTTGTGATACTCTTTGGACATGGGTGTCAACGGCGATCCCTTCCTGAACACCAAAGGCTGTCCCAAGAACGATTGATGCCGTTTTACGACCGACACCAGGCAATTGAATTAACTCGCTCATGCTTTTGGGAACTTCACCATCAAATTTTTCTGCCAAAGCCTTTGCAGCGCCAACAATGGTCTTGGCTTTTTGGCGGAAGTAGCCCAACGGCTTGACGATTTCTTCAACTTCCTTCAAATCCGCATTAGCCAACGAGTGAGCGTCTGGGAAATTGCCGAACAGTTTTGGCGTCACTTCATTGACTTTTTTGTCAGTTGTTTGAGCCGAAAGGATAGTGGCGATAAGCAACTCAAAAGGGTTGCGCCAATTCAACTCCGTAGTTGCATCGGGATAAGCCTTTTTCAACCGCCTTCTGATTTGCACAATTGCCTTTGCTCCTTTCTTCATCTCTTTAGCCATCGTCTTTTTCACCCCAATTCAATCGGCTTGCCTTTCGGTCAATTTAAGTATGCCAAAGTAGCCCTATACTTTTTCACTGACGAAGCGAAATTGCAAATTTGTCAAAGCATCGGAGGCGAGCAAAGTGCGTTCTTTGCGAGTTGCTTTAGTGCAAATTAACGCAACAGTTGGTGACATTGAAGGCAACACAAGAAAAATAGCCGAAGGGATTGAACGAGC
>JANXCD010000167.1 GCA_025060305.1 Armatimonadota bacterium
GAAAAGGAGAAATTAGTGAAGCCGAAGACTTGTTAACAGAATCAATCTTCATCACTGATAGAGGCAAGCGTGTCGTTCCCAAAACCCTCGGTCAGTTGCGCTATGTTGAAGCGATGAAAAAGCACGATTTGGTCTTCGCTATCGGGGTGGCAGGGACGGGCAAAACTTTTTTGGCAGTTGCGATGGCATTATCTTCGCTCAAACAGCGTCAAGTCTCACGAATTATCCTTGCTCGCCCTGCTGTTGAAGCAGGGGAAAAACTTGGCTTTTTGCCCGGCGACATTTACGAGAAAGTTGACCCATACATGCGCCCTCTTTACGATGCCCTTTACGACTTGCTTGATTACGATAAAGTTCAGAAGTTGATTGAGAGGCGAGTTATTGAAGTGATACCGCTGGCTTACATGAGGGGTCGCACCTTCAATGACGCTTTCATCGTCTTGGACGAAGCCCAAAATGCGACAAGCCTGCAAATGAAAATGTTGCTAACGAGATTGGGCTTTAATGCGAAGATGGTTGTGACAGGCGACATTACTCAAATTGATTTACCAAAAGGTATGAAATCGGGTTTGGTGGAAGTGCAAGAGATTTTGAAAGGCATTGAAGGTATCGCCTTTGTCTATCTGACTGAACACGATGTTGTTAGGCATCCCCTTGTCCAAAAGATTGTTGCTGCTTACGACAATTGGGAAAAGAAGCGTCATTCTTCAGAAGCAGGGATGAGGTGAAAAAGAAATGACAAGCGAACCAACTGGTGAAAAAGTTCGCAAGTTACGAAGCAAAAAAGGCAAAAATGGCACTACTTCGTCAAACCTTAGGATAAACCTCAAAGGATGGCTGCAAAAGTTTGGGGGCTCCTTGAAAGTTTCAGCACTAAGTTTAGTTCTATTTTGCGTTATTTTGGTTTCGCTCTTTTTGGCAATGACACCTCCCTCCCTCTTATCACCAGTTCCCTTCGTGGTAGGTCAAACTTTCCCTTACGACATTCGTGCCCATAAAACTTTCAGGTATCTTTCTGAAGAGGCAACCGAAAGGCGAAAGCAAAAGATTGCAGAGGCTGTCCCTGAGCAATATAGGCTTGACGAAACCGTTGGTTCCCAGTGGAGTGCAGTTCTAAACGAATTCATTGACAGCGTCATCTCAATTCAGAAGGAACGGAAGTCCCTAAGCGAAAAGGTTGAAATCGTTGAAGGAAGGACAGGGTTGGAAATCCCTGACCAAGTTCTCATCACCTTGATACAAACATCACCAGCCACAATCCGCTTTGGACACAAAATTTTGTTACAAAGCCTTGAAGCGGAATGGAAAAGAGGCGTGAAACCCAAAGTGGAAGACCTTCAAGAAGCCCTAAACAGGGTCAAAGCCTCCATTGACAAATCCCCTCTTAACAGCAAAGTCAAATCGGCTTTTATGCAAATTGCCGATTTGGCACTTCAACCTAACATGGTCTTTGACCCAGAAGCAACTCAAATTGCGAGGGAAAAAGCGAAGGCAAATGTTGAGCCTGTTTGGAAAACTGTTGTCGCTGGCGAATTAATTGCTCGCAAGGGCGAATTGGTCACTGAAGATCATCTGGAGAAATTGAAGGCTTTGGGTTACAACTACTCTTCTTTGCTCGGAATTTCCCTTTTGGCTTTCCTACTCGCTGGTGCTGTTAGTTTGTTTGCGAACTTGATTTTAACCCCAAACTTTGCTACCAATCTTGCTCTTATCCTTTTAACACTTCTTTGGTCAGTTGGACTTATTTTCACTCGTCTCCTTTTTCCTTCTGTCGGGCAAGAAATCGCTTTTGTGATTGTATCAACTTTGGCTATGATAACGACACTGTTTTTCAACCCGATTATTAGCATCTTTTTGTCTGGCGTTTTCGCTTTGACTACCACCCTCGGAATGATTGGAGATTGGCAAACTTTGCCTTCAAGTGCCTTGCGACCCTTCATCACATCGGCAGCCGTAGGAATGGCTGCCTCTTTTCTCGCTGCTGACATAAAGACGAGGATGCAATTGGTTCATATTGGATTTTTGGTTGGCCTCCTGACTTTAACCTTGAACTTGGTGCTTGGCTTAGTTACTGGAGAAACATTAATGCTCTCTTGGGACGAATTTCAAAAATTGCTTCTTTGGTCTGCTTTGGTAGGTTCAATTTCACCGTCTCTGACGATAGTTGGCGTAAGCGTTTTAGAAAGACCTTTCAAAATCACGACAGTCTTCACACTAACTGAACTTGGAAACCCTAATGCTTCCCTTTTGCGCAAATTGGCGGAAGAAGCACCAGGAACTTTTCAAAGTTCGCTAATAGTTGCAAGGTTGGCTCAAGAAGCGGCAAGGCGAATTGGTGCTAACGAACTTTTGGCTTGGGTTGGTGGTCTCTATCATGACATTGGCAAACTTTTCAACCCCAACTATTTTGTTGAGAACTTGCCTTATGGCAGCAATAATCCTCACGATAAACTTGGTCCTCACCTATCGGCAATTATCCTTCAGCAACATGTCAAAAACGGTGAAGATTTAGCACGCCAACATGGATTGCCTGAGCCAATCATCAACATTATCCGAGAGCATCATGGGACTTCTTTGATGACATTTTTCTGGCAAAAGGCAAGAGACAAAGGGCAAATAGTTGACTATGATTTCCGCTACGAAGGACCTAAACCAAGAAGCAAAGAAAGTGCTATCGTCATGCTGGCTGACACTGTTGAGGCTGCTATCAAAGCGCTACCTAATCCTAATCCAGCAGAAATTGAGGAAGTCATTGAGAAGGTCATAAGGTCAAAGTTGGAAGATGGTCAACTGGAAGAAGCCCCCTTGAATTTCAACGAGTTAATGCAAATCAAAAAAGCCTTCCTTGAAACTTCCAAAAGCATCTTCCATCGTCGCATTGAGTATCCTGAAAGGGAGCGAGAAACCAATGGCGTCCAAGTCAACCGTATCGGTCATCAAAATCACAAAGCACCAATTGCCCAAAGAGTTGAAGGAGAAACTAAAACGAGCGGTTGAAACTGTCATGCAAGGTGAAGGCTTCTTTTCCTGCAAGGAAGTGAGTGTTGTCCTTTTGAATGACGAAAACATCCGAGAATTGAACCGATGCTTTCTCAATCACGATTATCCAACTGATGTTTTGAGTTTCCGACTGGATGAAGATACCCAAATGCAGCCGAGAAAAGAAACTTTGGTCGGAGAAATCATCATAAGCGTTGAAACGGCACAAAGGAACGCAAAGCGCTACAAACAAACTTTGGAGAAAGAGTTGATAAGGCTTGTCATTCACGGAACTTTACACTTGTTAGGCTACGAAGATGCGAAAGAAAAACAAAGGCGAAAGATGAAGCGAAAAGAAAAGAATTACATGAGGCAACTTTGCATCTAATGCGGAAAGGAAAGTTTTTAGCCTTTTATTTCGCATGTCTTTAGTCACCAATCCTTGCTCACTTTAGGGCAACAGGCTTTACTTGACATCTCTCAGTTCTGCAATGCTGAGCCTCTATGTGACAAATCCAAAAACCTTGCACAAAATCAAACTCCAAAATTCCCAACACCAGTTACAAACAACACTGTTGCTTGCAGTCTGATATTTCGCTTTCTGTCAAGATTGGCTCAACAGCATTAGCCTTGACAAAGGAACTAAAGTTCCGTTATTCTTTTATTGGCAATTTTGCTCGTGGAGGTGATGGCGATGCGCATCAATTTGACGGTGAATGGGCGACAGTATTCCAGCGATGTTGAGCCTCGCATGCTACTCGTTCACTATTTGCGTGATGTTCTCGGTCTGACTGGCACTCATATCGGATGTGAGACGGGCGTTTGCGGTGCTTGCACCGTTTTGCTCAATGGCGAGGCGGTCAAGTCTTGCATGCTGTTTGCCGTTCAAGTTGACGGTCAGGAAATCACCACCATTGAAGGCATATCTCAAG
>JANXCD010000168.1 GCA_025060305.1 Armatimonadota bacterium
AGTGCTCTGTCTCTGAACCAATCTGCGAAGGCTACCATTTTGACTTCAACGCCCAAAAGTTTTGCTGCTTCGTGGATGTCATGAACAGCACCTCTGCCACGCCCTCCACAGCCTATAAGCGCAACTTTGAAAGTTTTCCGTTGCTGTGAGACTAAAATTTTGGGGACGCTCAAAGTCGCCACTGTCGCCTTGACAAACTCTCTTCTGTTCATCTTTCCTTCGCCCATTTCTCTCACCTCACAAATATCGGTCACTGCACAAGTCCATAAAGTCAGAAGTTACACGGTTAAATGCGAGGGCAAACGAAATTTTCCTGCAATGCTAACTTTTGCAAAGATTTTTCAAACAAACCGTCTTTTGCCCCCGAACAATGCCAACTGCGTAAGTCCCTCAAAAATTTTGACGCTTTTCACTGAAGACTGGTGTCATAATGAGACAACGATAATGACCAAAGAGCAAAAGTTTTTTGAAAGTTCAAGATTCACTTTTTAAACCATGCCTTCGTTTAGAGGTGAATTTTATGACTGTCACTGTTCAAGTTCCTGCGACAACGGCAAATTTGGGCAGCGGATTTGACGCAGTTGGGGTAGCACTGTCTTGGCACAGTTTTGTCACTCTTGAGCCTTGCGACAATTTGATCGTTGAAGTCATCGGCGAAGGTGAAAAAGAAATTGCACGCAACGAAAACAACATCGCCGTCAAAACAATAATGGAATTGCAGCGACGACTACCCAAGGATGTCACTGAAAGAATAAGCAAAGGTTTTCGCCTACGACTTGACAATCGTTTTCCGATCACTCGTGGGCTTGGAAGTTCAGCAGCAGTGCGAGTTGGTGCTTTAGTTGCAGCAAACAGTTTGCTTGGCGAACCGCTTTCTATTGACCAATTGCTCAAACTTGCGAGCGAGTTGGAAGGTCATGCCGATAATGTCGCTGCTGCATTGCTTGGTGGAATTGTTGTGGCTGTTCCGACCAAAGAAGGTGTCACTTGTGTTCGTTTTTTGCCACCACTTGATTTGCACATTGCTTTGCTCATCCCAGATTTCTCGCTCAAGACTGAGAAAGCGAGAGCGGTTTTGCCTGTATCAGTGACACTAACTGATGCTGTTTTCAATCTCGGTCGTGCTGCACTTTTGGTTGCTTCACTTTCAACAGGTCAAATTGACCGACTAAAAGTGGCTATGCAAGACAGGTTGCATCAACCCTATCGCCAATCCTTCATGCCCTGGTTGACTGAAGTTTTTGAATCTGCTTTGAATGCAGGCGCCTTAGGAGTTCATTTAAGTGGTTCAGGTCCGACGATTGCTGCTTGGTGCGACGATAAAAGTAGAGCAGAGACAGTAGCAGAAGCGATGTGGCAATCTTTGAAAGGTGCAGGTGTTAGGGGTTTTTGGCGTGTTGTTGACTTAGACAATCAAGGTGCGAAAGTTGTGCAAAGGGGTTGAAAAAAAAATGCCGAACGGTCGTGACCCCGAATTTTGGGCGAAGGTTTTGGCTTTGGCGATTTTCTTGCTTGGAATAGGTCTTATGCTTCTCGTTTTCCTTTGGGCTGCAAACTTGTTCAACGAAATTGGTGTTGGCAAAGAAATTGCTTTTCAAACAAATCCATCTGAACGAACCCCTTTGGCTGAGTGGTTAATTCACTGGTTGATAAAGGTTGCATTGCTTTTTGTGCTCGGATACATTGCTTCTTTAATCGCTGCTCGTGGTGCTAACTTGTATTTGGTAACTCGCACTCGTCAAAGAGGTGAAGAATAAATGGAAGAGCAAAAAGTTCGCATGAGAGCAATTGTCAAGGGAATAGTGCAGGGTGTTGGCTACAGATACTTCGCTGTTTATCAAGCCCAAAAGATTAGTGGCATCGTTGGCTATGTTCGCAACCTTCGTAATGGCAATGTTGAAGTCGTAGCAGAAGGAGAAAAAAGCAAACTTGAGCAATTTTTGTCAGAATTGCATAAAGGACCAGTAGGCGCTCATGTGACTGATGTTGATGTTTTCTGGGAACATCCAACTGGCGAGTTCACTAACTTCAGTATTCGGTGGTGAAACTTCCCTGTGAGCCCAATTAGCCAATCAAATGAAAAAGCGAAAAAAAGATTTCCACCAATCCCTTTGCTAACTCAAGCAGCAATTTGGGCTGTTGTCTTTGTTATGCTCACAATTCCTGCTGCTCTCCGCTTGCCCACAATTGAGGCATTTGACATCACTTTGCTGAAATTGGTTAACAAAGGTTTGGCAAGCGAATGGCTTGATGCCGTTATGTTGTTTTCCACTCGGCTTGGCAACTTACCGCTAACTTGGCTTTTGCTTATTTTTTGGCTTGGTTATCTCGCATTGAAGCAAAGCGACGAAAGGCAAGAAGCACTGAAAAGGTGGCTCATTTCAATTTTGATAGTAGCAATTGCTCTCGGCTGTGCTGATGGGCTTAGCGGGCGAATTGTGAAACCACTGATTGGTCGTGACAGACCTGAGAAAATTGTCAAAGAAATCAGGCTGGTCAATGGTGGTGGTAAGGCTAAGAGTTTCCCTTCATCGCATGCAGCAAACGCCTTCTCCGTCGCAAGAGTTTTGCACGAACTTGCACCACCAAAGTTGCTTTGGTGGTTCTTAGCATTCATGGTCGCCTTTTCTCGGATTTACTTGGGCTCTCATTTCCCAACGGATGTAATTGGCGGAGCGACCTTAGGGTTAACAGTAGGCTCAACTGTTATTCTTCTTAGCGAATTCCTTCGCAGAAAAATCCCTTCTCTTTATGGCTAACAACGGAATTAAACAGAAGAAGTTGAAAAGCGAAAATGAAAAATGGTGGGCGGTGGAGGAATTGAACCTCCGACCTCGTCGTCGTCAACGACGCGCTCTCCCACTGAGCTAACCGCCCAATTTGTGGTGCAAGAAATTATAGCGCATTATCTGATGTTTGTCATTGTCGCAACAGCAGTATAATTTACAGTCCTGACTTTGCTGTTTGGCAGCAAAGAAGCACCATAATTTC
This sequence comes from Armatimonadota bacterium, assembly GCA_025060305.1. GTDB lineage: Bacteria > Armatimonadota > Fervidibacteria > Fervidibacterales > Fervidibacteraceae > Fervidibacter. The sequence continues at coordinate 2,992 of JANXCD010000168.1, forward strand.
AAGGTGAAAAATAGCGGTCGGATTTCATCTGCTTCTAAAGGGCAAATTATCACAGAATGAATTTGGCGCTTAGTTTGTTCGCTATCAACTACTGGCTAAAGTTAGTAGCATGGGTAACAAAGCACTAACAAACTTTGTAATAAAGAGCACAGAACAAATCACTTTGGGAGGCTGTCTTGAGTGTCAGAGATTTTGATTTTACCAAAGTGGTCGCAACAAGTGCGACACCGATATGAAGGCGGCGTCGCAAGCGTTTTTTGTTTGCATGGAAACATCAGAGATTTACAACCTTTCGGCAATCAATACTTGCCGTTACCACAGTTCGTTGTCCGTGCTTTCACCGGTGGCAAGCAACTTGTTCTCTTTTATTCCATCCGAACTGGCATAGCCTTTGCTGACCCGACGATGGAACGAGATTTTTGTCAATTCCTTGCCGTGCATTTTAGTTTGGCTGGCGAGACTTCCCTTGCATCATCCCTTAGAGATGGGACCCTTTCGCCACACCTGCAGGACTTGTTCAAAAACCCGAATTTCGCTTTGCCTTTATTACAAAAGTTGCTTGAGACCCGTGACAAAGTTGCGCTCATCATTGAAGACACTGAAACTATCGCTCCAAATCAGGAACTCGCTTTTTTGAGCATAGACGACAGGCGCAACATTGCTATTTTGCGTAACTGGGCTGAAAACCCCAAAGTCCGACAACGGGATAATTTCGTTTTTTGGCTCACTGAAAACTTGAGCGACTTGAACACACGCTTGAGGACAGGAACACCACATCTTGACTTGACGGAAATT
>JANXCD010000169.1 GCA_025060305.1 Armatimonadota bacterium
CCTTCATTATGGAAAAGAACCTTTCAATGAGCATCCTTCCATTACGCTTTTATGGCGAACAGAACTTTAATGGTGACCCTTTGGCTTGGATAAAGGTCGGATCGGCTGCGCTTTTGGGCATTTTTCATTTGTTCGCCTATTTTGCAGAAGAGTTGAACGATGAAATCTTCTGCGAAGATTTCTTTGGGGATGGGAGTTGACCTCCTTTTGTTGGAGATTGCTTTAGTAATAGGACTTACGCAGTTGGAGTTGTTTTGTAGGGGCAGACGACAGTCTGCCCGAAGAAACTGTCGCAAAAAGTTCAACAAATCGGGCGGATTTCATCCGACCCTACATCCAACTGCGTAACTCCTATCAGATTTGAATTGCTCCTACATTCTGGTTTTTCAGTCGGTCATAGGTCTGATTGTTCGGTTCAAGTTTCCAATTGCAAATCACATCGCTGCTGGTCTTCGTTTGCCGACAATTTGTGGTTCAACAAATTCGCCACTTTCAGGGAAAATCTTGCCAGGGTTGAAAACCTCTTCTGGGTCAAAAACTGACTTAATTTTGCGCATGACAGAAAGTTCATCTTCTGTGAACATGAAGGATAAAAATGCTCGTTTTTCAAGCCCAATTCCGTGTTCGCCAGTAACCGAACCGCCAACTTCAACGCACTGCTTCAAGATGTCAGCACTTGCTTCCAACGCTCGTTTAATTTCTTCGGGCTTGCGCTCATCAAACAAGATGCAAGGGTGTAGATTGCCATCTCCAGCATGGAAAATGTTGGCAATTCTTAAACCATGCTTTTCAGCAACTTGGTAAATGAACTGCATCATTTCTGGCAACTTACTTCTCGGAACCATTCCATCTTGAGTCAAGTAACTTGGCGTCAAGCGACCGAGTGCGCCGAAGGCTCTTTTCCTTGCGAACCAAAGTTGAGTTCTTTCTTGTTCGTTGCGAGCCAGAAGAATTTCAATGGCATTGTTCTTTCGGCAAATTTCAATCACTTTTTCCGCTTGCCTGTCTAATGCCACCTCCAAGCCATCAAGTTCAATGACCAAGAGCGCCTTTGTCCCTTCAGGTAGTTTCAACTTAAAGGCTTCTTCAAGGGCTTTCAAAGCCACGAAGTCAACGAACTCGGCAGCGGCTGGGATTATGCCTGAAGCGATTATGTCGGAAACCGTTTTGGCAGCATCATCAACACTTGCAAAGGAAACTCGCATCGTTTTGTAACTTTGCGGGTTTCTGGTCAATTTCACCCACGCTTTCGTTACAATTCCGAAAGTCCCTTCAGAGCCGATGAAAACGCCACGCAAATCGTAGCCGATAGTTTCTTCAGTTTTGCCACCAAGCCAAACCGCTTCACCATTGTCCAAAACAACCTCAACGCCCAAGATGTGATTAGTTGTCACTCCGTATTTGAGCGTGTGCGGACCACCTGCGTTTTCAGCGATGTTGCCTCCTATGGTTGAAACGACTTGGCTTGATGGGTCGGGAGCAAAATGGTAGCCTCTTTGCTTGACTGCGTTTGTGATGTGGATGTTAACCACTCCCGCTTCAACGAGAGCACATCGGTTGCGAATGTCAACTTCAAGGATTTTGTTCATTTTTGTTGTGGCAACTACAGCGCCACCACGCTCCGCCAAAGCGCCTCCTGAAAGTCCAGTCCCGACTCCTCTTGGGACAATTGGCATTTTATATCGTCTCAAAGTTTTGATAACTGCCACAACTTCGTCAGCGCTTCTTGGAAAAACAACCAAATCAGGAGTGTGTTTGAAGACAGATAAACCATCAGTCTCATAAACAACCAACTCGCTGGGGTCAACTATGACACCTTTGATCCCAACAATTTCTTGCAACTCATTGATTAAGTCTTCTCGCTTCATCGTCTTTCGCCTCTCTTTGCCATACAATTGCCACAAATTCATTTTCAAAATTGCCCACTGCTCTCCAACGGATGATTATGTCAATTCCCGATGGGCATTGAAAAAATTTTTGAATAGGCTTTCGGTAGGCTTCACTGTCTTTCCAGAAGTTCCACTAAAATTTGTGCAAGTGTTAACAAGTCGCTGAATTTGACCCATTCTTCATCGGAATGAGCCACTCCAAGATGACCTGCACCAAAGACGACCGCTGGGATATTGCGCTCAATGTAGTTGACAGCATCAGTCCAACTCCAATAGCCAATAGCCGAAGGCTCTTGACCAGTCACTGAAGCAGTAGCACTTTTGAGAATCTTCACAACTTCTTCGTTTTCGTCTAAAGTTACTGGTTCGGCAACATCATCAATTTTTATTTCGGCTTTGAATTTTGTGCTGAAATCTAAAACTAAGTCGGCGACCCTTTTTGACGAATAACTGGGCAGAACTCTTATGTCAAGATTGATTAGCGCTTTGTTGGGCACGACCATTGCTTCATTTCCTGCTTCCAACCTGCCGAGGGTAATAAGTGGCGCTCGCTCAAAGAGTGGATGCCTTTGGTCGGAAATGAGAGGATGGCTTTTCAAGGCATCAACGAAAGCGATGGCTTTTTCCAAAGCGCTATCGCCCCAGTTAGGCATTGAGCCGTGAGCAGATTTGCCGAAGAAAAGGGCAGTAACTTCAACCGCACCTGCATGGGCGATGACAGGTTTAAGGTCAGTTGGTTCAAGGACTACAACGAAGTCAGCATCAAATTTTAGGCTTCTTGAACCAGTTCCACCTCTTTCTTCGTCGCAAACAAAGGCAATTTGACAGGGTGCATTCGTTTGTGAGACAGCGAGTAGCAAAGCAGCGATTTGACCTTTAATGTCAACGACGCCTCTCGCAATCAATCGGTCTCCATCTTCACGCAAAGTGTAAGGTTGAAGGTGATCGTATGCAGGGAAAGTGTCAAGGTGACCCGAAATCAAAATTCGGCTTTCGCCTCGCTTTGCGACCAAATTCTTGTATTCGCCTGGTGGTGTTAAAGGATGACGCTCAGTCACTTCTTGTTCAATGGTTTTGAAGCCAAGAGATTGCAAGTAATCGGTCAAAAAGGGAAATAAAGCCTTTTCGCTACCTGTAGGTGTCGGGGTTTCAACTAAGATGCGAACCAACTCCCGCAATTGATGCTCAACTGTCACTTCTTCCACTTCCTTTCCGTTTCCGAGTTTACGAATTCAGTGTTTACAGTTTGAACCGAAAATTTCGGCAAATTAAGGCTCGCCCTATGAGAAATTCTTGCTCGCTGAGCCAACAGTTAAAAATCCGTTAGCAATTATGGATTGAAGCCGATTGCGTTGCAACGACCGCCTGTGACAAATCAGTTTTCGTTTTTGCGCAGCAAAATTTTTGCTGCAAGGGGTGAAGTGAATGATACCGCAATTGGAAGCGGAAAAAATGCAAATGAAAATTGTGACGAAGGGCAACCTGAGCGAAATTTACCTGAGTTTGCAAGGCGAAGGCATTTGGGTTGGGACGCCTATGGTTTTCGTTCGCACCACAGGTTGCCATAGAAGGTGCAAATACTGCGACACCGAATTTGCACTTGTAGCAGAAAAGCAGGCTCGCATCTGGCTAAGATGGCGAGAAGGTTCACCCGACTTGGTAGTTGACAACCCCGTCTCGCTAATTGATGTGACAAGTTGGGTTCAAAAGGCTGCTGGTCAATTGGCTCATTGGGTTTCGTTCACAGGAGGCGAACCTTTGCTTCAGGCAGATTTTTTGGCAGCCCTCGGCAAAGATTTGAAAAGTTTGGGCTTCAAAATTTTGCTTGAA
>JANXCD010000016.1 GCA_025060305.1 Armatimonadota bacterium
GCAACCCATCGGTATCCCTCCTTTTCTCAAAGTTCCTTGATAGAAGAGCATCACTCCAGCGACGAACAAAACACTCACCTCGGTTTTGACCGATGGGTCGCATCATGGTTATGCCTCCTGTTCGTCTGAACCAAACCCACCAACTATGTTCACGGCGGTTTGTCAGTATGGAACTTGTCGGCATCCTTGTTTCACTCCGATTAGGCTTCATACAATTGTCGGCAAAAGATTTTTAGGCAATTCAAGTCTGATGTCAATAGAGGCAATCTGTTAAAGTTATCGTGAGATAGAGGCTTTTCCTTTTCTGGATGGCATCTTTTTGTCTTGGTGGAAGTTAAGGCTTTTGAAAATGCGATAAATAGCATGTAAAGTTTTGAACTGAACTTTTCAAACCGAAAGGAAATGCAGGTTTTGGACTTGACCCCAATCTTAATTGCAACTGTGAAAGCGGTGTAAGAGACAGCCTTTCAAGGATGAAAGAGGAACTTTGGGGCTTCTATTTCCAATTTGCTTTGGATATGCTACAATAACGACGGCAAACTCAAGGAGGTGCTCAAAAAAATGAATCGGACGAATTTAATTTTGACAGTTGTTTTCGTCCTCGCTTTTGCAGCGATTGGAGTGCCACAAGTGAGCATTGTCACTCCTCGTGATGGAGAAATTGTTCGTTCCCGCTGGCTCAACCTCAAAATTGAAAAACCATCTCAAGAAGGTTATGTGATGATTTGGGTTGATGGTAAATTCCTAATCGCTATAACTTCACCCTTTGAATTTCGGATTGACCTCTCCGATCTGAAGATTTTCTCCGGAACTCACACTATAAGAGTTGCTGGATTTAACCGATTTGGGCAAAAAGAAGGCGAGTCTCAAGTCCAATTTCAAGCAGACCTTGTTGGCACAGGGGTTGAAGACTTGAAATTAACTTTTAAGCCAAAAACAGGTGAATTCTACTTCTATACTTTCCAAGCCTCCTCCGATGCAAATGTTGATATTCCTGCAAGGGCTATTAAGCGAAGAATTCCTCATTTGAGCACAAAAATCATTCTCCGATGGTTTCAAACTGTCCGAGACATCACTGTTGACCGATTGTTCAGAATGATGAGAGTTGTTGAAGACGGAATCTTGGAACGAGAAATTCCTGCTACTGCTTCTGGTGCACCTGGAATGGGTGCACCTATGATAGGCTCATCAGCACCATCTGGTGTGTTTGGAAGCATGTCAGAAGAAGCAAGTTATGGCGCACCAGCACCTATGGGAGCACCGGGACTAATGGGAGCGCCAAGACCTATGGGAGCACCAGGACAGATGGGAATGCCACTATCAATGGGAGCACCAACATCAGGAATGATGGCGCAAACATCTGGACCCCTGAGATTTCGCCTTCGCCCAACAGATGACCAAAAAGTCAGCCTGTTTATCTTATCTCCCCAAGGCGAAACAATATCACCAGAGGAAATGCCCAATGTCGTTAAGTTCGCCACTAACTCAATAGACATTGACTTGCCCAAAGAAGTCTTAAAGATCGGAAAGTCTTGGCTCGGTTTGGTAACACTGCCACGCAACTTGGAAAACTTGACAATTGTCGGAGGACCAACAGGAACACAAATGATGGGCGGACCAGGAATGATGGGCGAACCGAGTGCAATGGGCGGACCAGGAATGATGGGCGGACCAAGCATGATGGGCAGACCAGGGGTGATGGGTGGACCGAGTGCAATGGGCGGACAGATGATGTTTCCCGGTCAACCCGGAATGCCACCAATGATGCCTACAGTCCCTCAAGAACAAGAAGCATTCCTTGCCGATGCTCCCGTTGTTAACATTAGAGCCACTCACAGGCTTGACGGTTTTGAGTATTGGAATGACAAACTTTGTGCCCGGATAATCAGCGAGTTCAGAAATGTCTCTGTTGAACTTGACTTGACAGCGATAGTTGGAGTGAGTGCAGGTGCTACTGGCGGAGTGGCTGGTATGCCTGGTGCAATGGGTAGTCCGATGATGCAAGGCTCACCACTAATGAGTGGCGCAACAATGATGGGTGGCGCACCAATGGGAACTCCGATGGCATTAGGGACACCTTCTGCTCCTTCTGGTCAAATTGCTCAACCGAAACCTAAACTCAAAGGCAGTGCAGAAGGAACGAGGACTTTGCTCTTTGATATAGAAAGCGGGAAAGTGGTTTATGTCAAAGTGACAATGAAAGCGACTTTTGACACCGATTTTGCGACAATGATGCCCTTTATCCAGATTCAACAACAAATTGCTGGCGCACCAGGCGGAATGCTAGGAACTCCAGCAACAATAGGGCAAACAACACAACCTTTCGGTCTTCCGGGAAGCCCGACGATGCCAAGAGCAGGTGTTCGCGTCGGTGGTGCTCCATTCCCCGGCACACCTTTCGGTAGTGGAGTGCCTTTTGGTGAAGGTGAATTAGCACCTTTTGGTGGCGGAGCACCTGCTTTTGGCGGAGCGCCTGCTTTTGGCGGAATGACTTTTGGTGGCGGAGCACCTGCTTTTGGCGGAGCACCTGCTTTTGGAGGAATGACTTTTGGTGGCGGAGCACCCGCTTTTGGCGGAGCACCTACTTTTGGTGGAATGCCTTTTGGCGGTGGAGCACCTGCCTTTGGCGGAGCGCCTACTTTTGGTGGAATGCCTTTTGGCGGTGGAGCACCTGCCTTTGGCGGAGCGCCTGCTTTTGGCGGAACGCCTTTTGGTGGCGGAGCGCCTTTCGGTGGTAGAACACCCTTTGGTAGTGAAGCGCGTTTAATGTATGGAGGTGCACCATCTGGAGCACCACCAAGAATGGGAGCACCAGGCACGACACAAGTTACTTTCAAAAACCATCCAGCAAAACTCACCTACAACCTCACACTTGAAAACATACTTACTCAATCAGGTCGTTTAGACCAGCGGTTAAATGCTTTGTTTGGCAAAAGGTAGCCCAACTTAGCAAAAGGTAGCCCAACTTAGCAGTCGTTTTTAGTCAGGTTAGATATGCCGATTATGATGCTTTTTGCTCTTTGCACAAATTCATTCATGCAGGAAATTAGGCTCTGAAATAAGTCTCAAATTGTCGTGGTCATACTTTGCATTGAAAGATGAAACTGGCTATAATTGAAGTGGCGATGGCGCTTTCACCCTCTCATCAAGAGTGGTGGAGGGTCAACGCGCCCGAAGAAGCCCGGCAACCTACTTGCCTTCAGGGCAGGAAAGGTGCCAGAAGGCGTTGAGTCCTGTGCAAGAACGGCACAGGGCAAAAGATGAGAGGAGTGGGGCAAAGGCAATTAATGAAAGCCTTCAAGGTCCCGCTCCTCTCGTTTTGCGGGGAGCGCCCCGCCAAAAGAAATGACGGAGCGGTGACCTTGTGAGGGCAATTATCTTGAATGCCTCTCCTTCCGTCCCCGCCCGTTTGCGTCAAAAAATCCTAAACCAATTTTTCTTGGAGGTGGATTTTCATGGCTAAAATTCAAGTCGTAGATGGGAAGAACCTGCTCGTTGAAGAGATGCCTGTTGAAATTGTGGAACGGAAGGGCAAAGGGCATCCAGACTCACTTTGCGATGGTGCTGCTGAAGAATTGTCCGTTGAACTTTGTCAATTCTACCGAAAGGAAGTTGGTCACATCTTACACCACAATGTTGATAAAGCCGTTCTGGTTGGTGGTAGTTCAAAGGCTAACTTTGGTGGCGGGCAAGTGATCAAGCCAATCCAGATTGACATCGTTGGACGAGCAACTTTGAGTTGGGACGGGAAAGAATTTGACCCCAATGAACTTTTTCGTGAAGCCATCGTTCATTGGCTTTGCAAACAAGTCCGCTACCTTAAACCCGAACACTTACAAGTTCGGTTTAGAGTTCGCCCTGGCAGTGTGGATTTGAGGGAAATCTTTGGTGATGAAAATAAGCCGCCCTTAGCAAACGATACTTCATTCGCTGTCGGTTTCGCTCCTTTCAGCGAGTTGGAAAAGTTAGTGCTTGAAACCGAGCAATTCCTCAACAGCGATGAGGGCAAAAGAAAATTCCCACAATTAGGAGAAGACATCAAAGTCATGGGTGTTCGCAACAGAGACGAAATTCGCTTGACAATTGCTGCTGCTTTTATCTCTTCTTTGACGCCAGACCGTGAAACATACGAGTATCTTAAACAGGAAATTTCCGAGTTTGTTAAGAACGAATTAGCCACCAAATTCACAAGCCGAAAAGTTGATGTGTTCGTCAACACTGCTGACACTCCTCAAAGCGCTTACTTGACAGTTACAGGGACGAGTGCGGAAGCAGGTGATGACGGACAAGTTGGTCGTGGAAACCGAGCAAGTGGTCTCATAACTCCCTACCGACCGATGACTTTAGAAGCAGTTGCAGGCAAAAATCCTGTAAGCCATGTCGGCAAAGTTTACAGCATTATGACGAGGTTGATTGCTCAAAAAATTGCCGAAACAATTCCTGAAGTCAAGCAAGTTTACTGCTACATGGTCAGCCAAATTGGAAAGCCTATAACTGAACCTCAAATCGTCAGCGTTGAAGTTTGGGGCATCTCGCCAACGAAAATAGGAAGTGAAGTGAAAAAAATCGTTGACGAAATACTCTGCGATTGGATGAACATTCGTGATGGATTTGTTAAACGCCAGTGGCAAATTTATTGATGCTGAAGTTTTGAATTGGGTGATAGGTTTTGCTTGCCCTTGCAAAAATTCTCGCAAGGGCTGATGAAATCCGCTGCTATAATCAGGTGGGTTTCAAATGCCTTTACAAAGGTCAGGAGGGGACAAAAGATGTGGCGAATTGGAATTTGGTTTATTTTGGCTCTGTCTTCGCTTTGGCTTACTTCTTCAACTCAACAAAAAGGCAAGACTATCACTGTTTTGATGGTGCCAAAAATCAAGGGCATTGACTACTTCAATGCTTGCGAAAGAGGAGCAAAAGAGGCTGCTAAAGATTTGGGTTCTGTCAAACTGATTTACGAAGGTCCAACAGAGGCTTCCGTTGAAAGGCAATCAGAGTTGATTGAAGCATGGATCGCAAGAAAGCCAGATGTCATCGCTGTCGCTTGCAATGACCCGTCTGCAATTGCTCCCACATTGAAAAAGGCAATGGCTCGTGGAATTCATGTCATCACTTGGGATGCCGACGCAAACCAAGATGCCCGTAAGTTTTTCGTCAATCAAGCAACTTATGAAGACATTGCAAGGTCACTCATTGATGAAATGGCAAAGCAAGCAGGTGAAGATGCACCAGTTGCCGTTGTAACAAGTTCCTTCACTGCACCAAACCAAAGTGAATGGCTCAAACGGATGAAAGCCTATATGGCGAAAAAATACCCAAAAATGAAGTTGCTGACTGTCAAACCGAGCGAAGAAAGTTTGGAACTCGCCTTCAAAGTTACTATGGACATCTTGAAAGCCTACCCGCAAGTAAAAGGCATCTTTGGAATTTCATCGGTTGCATTCCCTGGTGCTGCTGAAGCAGTGAGGCAAGCAGGCAAAAGAGGCAAAGTTGCTGTCGTTGGTCTGTCAACACCAAGAAGCATGAGGGATTATGTTCACGATGGGACTGTCAAGACAGTTATCCTTTGGAACCCTGTTGACTTGGGCTATTTGACAGTCTACACTGCAAGGTCATTATGCGATGGGACACTCAAGCGTGGCGATAAATTCATCGTTGCTGGAAGGTTGGGCAAGCGTGAGGTTCGTGGCGACGAAGTTTTGCTCGGTCCGCCAATGAAGTTCACGAAAGCGAACATTGACTTGTTTGACTTTTAGGAGAGTGGCTAAGATGGATTTAGGATTACAAGGGAAAATTGCCGTTGTGACTGGCGGAACAAAAGGGATTGGGCGAGCAACTGCCGAATGGCTTGCTCATGAAGGTGCTCAAGTGGCTATTTGTGCACGCAACGAAAAAGATTTGCAACAAACTGCAGATGAAATTGAATTGGCGACAGGAAGGCGACCATTCACGATGATTTGCGATGTCACTGAAAATGAGCAAGTTCAAAGATTTTTCTCAGTTGTTTTAGACCTTTTGGGCACAGTTCACATCCTCGTCAACAATGCAGGACGGGCACAACTTGGACGCTTTGAAGAATTAACATGGCAGCAATGGCAAGATGACTTGAATGTCAAACTTTACGCTCATATCAGATGCATTAAAGCAGTGCTGCCTGCCATGAAATCGCAACGATGGGGACGAATCATCAACATAAACAGTATTTTGGGCAAACAACCAAGCGCCGAAGCGATTTCCACCAGCACTTGGCGTGCTGCTTGCATCGCTTTCACTAAAGCCTTAGCAAACGAATTAGCGCCCTATAACATCACTGTCAATAGCATCAATTTGGGCATCATCATCAGCAATCAACTTGAAAGACGGCGTCAAAAAGTTGAACCTAATTTGACCCTTGAAGAGTTTGCGGATAAGGTCTCAAAAGAATCTGGCATACCGATGGGAAGGTTAGGTAAACCAGAAGAAGTGGCAGCGCTTGTTTGTTTCCTCGCTTCCGAACATGCAGGTTACATCACTGGTGCTTCTATCAACATTGATGGCGGCGCTTCAAAGTTCGTGTGAATTAGGCAAACTGAAACCAATTCCTTTTCAAAGTCCCAAAGGTGGCGAAACTGATTATCCGAAGTTTGTTTGAAATGACGAATTGACCAAATAGTGCCTTCTGGCTCAAATTTCCCTTTGGCTCAAAAACTTGTGAAGGTTTTCAGCAACCTTTCGGTTCATCTTTGGAACTTTTGCAAGTTCTTCAACGGTGGCTTTGGCTATGGCTTCAAGTGAGCCGAAATGTTGGAGTAGAGCCTTTTTGCGTGCTATGCCAATTCCTTTGACTTCGTCTAAAATCGTCCTCAAAGTCTTTTGAGTTCGCCTTTTGCGATGAAACTTGAGGGCAAATCGGTGCGCTTCGTCACGAATTCGCTGAAGCAAGTGCAATGCTGGACTGTTAAAGGGCAAAGCAATTGGTGACTCAAAATCAGGAACATAAAGCAATTCGTGTTCTTTCGCCAATGCAGCGGCAGGGATGTCCAATTTGAACTCTTTGAGCACTTTGATGGCAACTGAAAGTTGTCCCTTACCGCCGTCAACCAAAAGCAAGTCGGGCAAATCGGCGAATTGGGGGTCGCCGTTAAGGTAATGTTTGAACCGCCTCGTCAAAACTTCATTCATCGCTGCATAATCGTCAGGACGAGGTTTGCCTGTCGCTTCATCAACTACCCATGAGCCTTTGATTTTGAACTTGCGATATTCTCCCTTTGAAGGCTTGCCATCAACGAAAACTACTATTGAGCCGACTGTCTCAACGCCCATCGTAGTTGAAATGTCATAGCACTCAATCCGCTTTGGTAGATTAGGCAAGTTAAGGTGCGATTGAAGGGATTTGAGAGCGTATTCACGAGAAATTCTCTCTTGCTCTTCACGGAACATTTCCTCACGGAGCGCTTGCTTTGCATTTCGTTCTGCGATTTCAATCAAATCTTTCAAGATTTTGCTTTTCGCTGTTCGGACGGAAACGGTTTCGCCTCGCTTTTCACTCAACCATTCTGAAATCAATTTGGCATCCTCCAGTTCAACGGGAAGCAGAACGATTTTGGGGACTTGCACTCCTGATGAGTAACGCTGTTTTACGAAAGCGCCGAGAACTTCGGCAGCGCTTTGACCTTCATTTATGCGCAAGACAAAATGTTGGTTGCCAAGTAACATTCCGCCACGAACAATCAACATTTGAACGCAACCAAAGCCCATTTCGCTTGTGAAGGCATAAGCGTCAATGTCTTCACGAATTGGCAAGTGGACTGCTTGCCGCTCGGTCACCGATTGAATTGCTCGGATTTGGTCACGGATTTTTGCTGCCTTTTCAAATTCCTCTTGTGCCGATGCTTGCCACATGGCTTCTTCAAGTTGCCTTATGACTTCCTTTGTCTTGCCCTCCAAAAATTTGCACAACCTCAAAGCAGCGTCACGATAATCTTCTTGGCTAACAGCAGCCACACACGGACCTAAACAGCGATGAAGGTGATATTCAAGGCAGGCTTTTGGTAGCAATTTTTTTGTGTCCTTCCAAGGGCAACCGCTTTTGCGGCGCTCATTGATAACAGTCAGGGTGCGAACACCGAAAATTCGTTTGAGCAGTTCTACAGTTTCACGCAACGCTTTGCCGTCAGGATAAGGTCCGAAGTAGCGAGCGCCGTCGTCTTTTGGTTGACGAGTGACAATGAGTGCTGGAAAGGGGTCATTGACTGTGACTTTCAAGAAAGGGTAGGCTTTATCGTCCTTGAAGCGGATATTGAAAGGCGGTCGGTGCAATTTGATAAGGTTGCACTCCAAAATCAGTGCTTCCTTCTCACTTCTGGTCGTTAAGATTTCAACATCGGCTATTTTCGCAACCATGTCGCTAAGCCAAGGTCTGGTCTCATCTTCACTTTGAAAGTATGATCGGACTCTGTTTCGCAAATTGATAGCCTTGCCGATGTAAAGTGTTTGCCCCTGCTTATCCTTGAAAATGTAAACCCCTGTTTCTTCAGGCAAAGTGGCAAGTTTTTCTTTCAGTAGTGAAGACAGTTCCCTCACGGTTTGAGACACCAGTTGCATTATGCAGCATTCTCGGCTAACAGGCATCCTAAGATTGCCAGAGCCGTTTTAGTGCAGAATTTGCTTGGTTACTTTTCTCTGACGACGAAAGTTCCTGCTGCCAAATCATGCCAGCCTTGCTTATATGGGTCAAAAGGAATCCACAAAAGACCCATACAACAAGGAAGTAGAGAGAGGAGGAAAGCAATTTCTCGTCCAATTGACCTCCAAAATCCGCATGGTCTTCCGCCTTTAGTAACAACTTTTAGTCCCACCATCGCTTTACCAATTGTTTGGTCAGCGAAGGCATGAGCAAGTGCCTTGTAAACAGGGAAGCCCAAAATTAGTGACCATAAAAACATTTGTCGCCTTTCAATCTCTTTCCAAACCCACCAAAAATCACTTTCGCTTATGGCTGCAAGCAAAAAAGCATAGCCAAGAGTAAGCATCCAAGCGAACGCCGTCCAAATCAATGTGTCAAAGAAGAAAGCAGTTAATCTGAGCCATGCAGGTGCTAAACTGAGACCTGCAGGCAAAGGTGGTTTAGGAGGGAAAGGCTGAATTTGTGGTTGAGTGCCTTTTCTTCTCGGTTGTTGATAAGATGGCGGTTGTTGGATTTGTGGTTTTGCTTCATGTTCTAAAACAAGAGCCGCTATCATTTCCTGCACCGACGCAAATCTTTCATCTTTGTTGACTCGCATCGCTTTCAAAATCATCCGTTCAAGTTCAGGTGGGACTGTCGGGTTTATAGTTCTTGGCGGAATAAGTTTGTCCGTTCTACCCGTCACTCGCTCAATGGCTTCAGGCGGAACTTGACCTGTGACAGCAAAATAAGCGGTTGCCCCCAAAGCGTAAATGTCGGAACGCTGATCAGTTGGCGCAGCGCCATATTGCTCTGGTGGCGAATAGCCAGGTGTCACAGCCCTTGCTCCCGCTTGCGTTCTACTTCCTACTTTCAGAATTTTCGCTATGCCAAAATCAACGAGGTAAGCCTTACCGTCCAAACCGATTTTTATGTTCGCTGGTTTGATGTCACGATGGACGATAGGCGGATTTTGAGAGTGCAAATAATGAACTGCCTCCATTACTTGCTTCATATACTTGATTGCTTCTTTAGGTGGCAAAGGACCACGCTTTTGGACAAAGTCTTCCAAACTTTCGCCAGCAATGTAGTCCATGACAAGATACTGCCTTCCGTTGTCTTCAAAAAAGTCTTGAACTCTTGGCAAATTGGAGTGTCTGAGTTTTGACAAAATGTTCGCTTCAGTCGCAAACTGCTGCTGACTTTCGGGCGATGCGTCCAGATTTTCCTTGACAGCAACCTTCGTGTTTAATCTCAAATCCGTAGCCAAGTAAACAGCACCCATCCCGCCGCAGCCTAAAACCTTTTCAAGCCTATATCTACCCTGCAGAATTGTCCCTTGTCCCCTTAACTTTCTCAGTGGCGCACCGCACTTGATGCAAAACCTTGCTGTATCTTTGTTGTCAATGCTGCATTCAGGGCACATTTGCATGAGTGCGTCACCTAACTTGTAAAGCCTAATTCGTAGGATGTGACTGGCAAAGGTGACGAAAGGAAAATCAAACAAGACTTATGCACTTGATTTTGTTTCATAGGTCAGATGCCAACTGCCCGAAAAGGACTATCCCTAAACTTGTTGAAAAAACTGCCCTTCAAAACTTTGGCACAAAGCGACAAAATGATGGCAGCCACAAACTTGCAAACGGAGGGGATAAGAGATGGCGATCAAATTCGCTATTTGCAATGAAATTTTTCAGGGTTGGCAGTTGGAAGATGCTTTCGCTTTCATCAAAGATGTCGGCTATCAAGGTGTTGAAATAGCACCTTTCACTCTTGCAGAAAGCGTTGAGCAAATTCCTTTGAAAGAGCGTGAGCGTGTTAGAAATTTGGCAGAAAAGTTTGGCTTGGAAATCGTCGGGCTTCATTGGCTGCTGGTTTCTCCATCGGGTCTTCACCTGACAACACCTGACAGTTCAGTTCGTGAAAGGACGAAAAATTATTTCCGTGAATTGATTCGCTTTTGCTGGGATTTGGGCGGAAAAATCATGGTTGTAGGTTCGCCGAAACAGCGTTCCCTTATCCCTGGCGACAATTACGAAGCGGCTTGGGAGCGAGCAAAGGCTTTCTTTGCTGACCTTTTGCCTTTGGCTCAAGAGAATGGCGTCACCCTTTGCATTGAAGCGCTTCCGAAGGAAACAGATTTTATCCCTACCCTTGATGAAGCCATCAGGTTCGTCCGTGAAATCAATCATCCGAACCTGCAAACAATGGTTGACGCCAAAAGTGCGGTCAACGAGGGTTTGAAACTTGACGAAGCAGTTCAAAAAGCAGCACCTCACTTGCGTCATGTCCATGCCAATGATGTCAACAGGCTTGGTCCTGGCATGGGTAATGTTGACCTTACACCACTTGCAAGAGCGTTAAAGGAAATCAACTACAAAGGTTTTGTGAGCGTTGAAGTTTTTGACTTCTCTCCAGGCGCCGAACGAATTGCGACGGAAAGTTTGAACTATCTGCGTAAAGTTTTCGCTTGAAAACTTTGACACTCTTTATTCAACAAATTGAGCGGATTTCATCTGCTCCAACTGTTCAAATTGTCAAGGGTTAATACTTTCGCTCGGCAGGTTGATATTTCGTGATTACGACGGGCTTGTAACGAAACTCCAGTTCGCCGTTTTTCAAGTAAACGAGAGTGTGTTTGAGCCAAGTTGAATCATCTCGTTGCGGGTAGTCTTCTCGGTAGTGAGCACCTCTGCTTTCGGTTCGGTTCAAAGCGCTGGCTACTAAGGCTTCGGCACAGTCCAAAAGGTAGCCAAGTTCCAACGCCTCAATCAGGTCAAGGTTGAAAGCGTTGCTTCGGTCACCAATACGAGCGAGCAAGTGTCGCTCTTTCAACTCACGAACTTTTTCAAGGCAATCTCTCAAATCATCGCCAGTTCTCAAAACTGATGCTTTGTCCATCATCACTTGCTGCAACTCTCGCCTTATTTTGCTCATCTTATCGTTGCTGTCAGTGTTTTTCATGAAGCGTTCAATCAATTCCTTTGTAGCCCTTTCAGGGTTTTGGGGCGGTGGTGTGAAGTCAGCGGCTTTGCAAAACTCAGCCATGTGCAACCCTGCTCTCCTGCCGAAGACAATAATGTCAACGAGCGAATTTGTCCCAAGCCTGTTGGCTCCATGAACAGAGACACAAGCGCATTCACCAGCGGCGTAAAGACCCCAAAGCGGATTGTTGTTCTCGTCTAAAACCACTTGCCCATCAACATTGGTAGGAATTCCGCCCATAGCGTAGTGAGCCGTTGGTTGAATAGGAACAGGCTCAACTTCTGGGTTGAGACCGAGATAAGTCCTAACGAATTCGGTTATGTCAGGCAACTTTTTCTCCAAAACTTCCTTTGGCAAGTGACGCAAATCAAGGTGAACATAATCTTTGCTGTCAATGCCACGACCATCTCGGATTTCAAGGTAAATGGCTCTGCTAATAAGGTCTCTTGGAGCAAGTTCCATCAACTTGGGCGCATATCGTTCCATGAACCTTTCGCCCAGTCCATTGCGCAGGTAAGCCCCTTCACCTCTTGCTGCTTCACTGAGCAGAATTCCCATCTTGTAGATGCCTGTTGGGTGAAATTGGTAAAACTCCATGTCTTCAAGGGGTATGCCACGACGCCAAACGACAGCACAGCCATCGCCAGTTAAGGTGTGAGCGTTGCTTGTGACTTTGAAAATTCGCCCGAAACCGCCTGTTGCCAACAAAGTGGCTTTAGAGTGGAAAATGTGCAAAAGACCAGTTTGAATTTCCAAAGCGACGACGCCAACGCAGCGAGTGTCTGGGTCAAAAGGCTCGCCAGTTAAAATCAGGTCTGTCAAAAAGAACTCGTTGAAGAAGCGGACGCCATAGCGGATGCATTGTTGGTAAAGGGTTTGCAAAATCATGTGACCTGTTCGGTCGGCTGAATGGCAAGCACGCCTAACAGGTTCGCCAGTGATGTTATTGGTGTGACCACCAAATCGCCTTTGCATAATTCGCCCATCAGAAGTTCGGTCAAAGGGCAAACCCATGTGTTCAAGGAAATAAACGCAATCAACTGCTTCTCGGCACATTATTTCAACAGCGTCTTGGTCGGCAAGGTAATCGCTGCCCTTGATTGTGTCAAAGGCGTGCCATTCCCAACGGTCTTCTTCCATGTTGCCCAAAGCAGCACCGATGCCTCCTTGAGCGGTTCCTGTATGCGAGCGTGTAGGGTAAAGTTTGCTGATGACGGCAGTTGATATGCCTTGTTGAGCGAGATGCAAAGCAGCCATCAATCCAGCCCCACCCGCACCAACGACGACAGCATCGTAGCGATGCATCATTACATTCACGGCTTTCACCCCTTCTCAAAAGACGACAATAGCATAGTTTACTCTGACATTGGCAATAGCATTTTTGCACAACCCAAAGTCTGTTTCAAGATTATGACTTGATGAGAAGTTTGCCTGTCCTTAGGTCGGCATTAGCCGAACCCTCCAAAGCATCAAACCTCAGAGTATAAAGCGCAACGCTTTATGGCACACTTTTGAAGTGGTGACAAAAATGGCGAAACAGCAAGCGAAAATGAAGGCTCAAAGGAAAAAGTCAAAGAAAGACGAACAGAAAAGTTGGCAAGAGCAATTGATGAACACGAAAAATTGGTTGCACCTTGTAACCATAGCAATTTTCGCTGTCACTTTGCCTTACCTGACAGGAACGAACGATTTACTTTTGTCAAGTTCTGTTTTAGTGACAGTTATTGCTGTAGGCTTGGTCACATTGTTTTGGTTGCTTTTGCAACAAAGACCGATTGCAGTGACTGTTCCTGAAACTTTCTTGCTCGCTTTTGTTTTTTGGCAATGGTTGACGGTTGCTGTCTCTGTTTACCGATGGGCAAGTTTGCTGGAAGCGTGCAAATGGACGGCTTTCCTGATCGTAGCCATAACAGTTCGGCATTTCTGTAATCAACTAAACCGATTGTGGGTTGTGGTTGCCTTCGTCGGAGCAGTGACCTTGACAGCATTGCATGGACTTAGGGAGTATGCATTGAATGCTGCAATGGGCAATTTCGGCTGGCGAATTTTCGGTCCGTTTCTGCAACCCAACTTGTTTGGAAACTTTCTTTTGCTTGGATTTTTTGTCACTTTGGGCGTCGCTTTTCAACGCCCAAGAGGTTGGGCTCTTTTGCTGGTATTTTCTGCGTTGGTTTTGCTTGTTGCGATGGTTTTGACAGGTTCAAAAGGTGCTTTGCTCGCTTGGCTTTTGGGTTTAATTTTATTTGGCGTCATGGCGATAATGAATTCAACATCAGCGCAAGTTCGCAAAAGATTGTGGATTGCGTTGATGCTCGGCTTGATAGCGTTGATTGTTGTCGTAGCACTTTTTCCGCCAATTCGCATCAGGTTTGAAACCATTTGGACGGCTCAAGCGCACTCTTGGATTTTCCGACTTTTCGTTTGGCAGGCAACTTTTGCTGGCGCTTTGTCCAAACCGATTGCAGGTTTTGGCGCTGGAACTTTTGAGTGGTCATATCCGCAGTTCACAACTGTTGGTTTCACTCGTCACGCTCACAATGGCTTTTTGCAAGTTGCAATTGAAAGCGGATTTGTTGGCTTGACACTTTTGCTTGCCTTTTTCGCCACACTAATTTTTTCACAATTTGTCCAACTGCCGATTTCACGACTTGCCCAATTCCCAATTTCCCAAATTGCCCATTTTCCCATCCACTGGGGATGCATTGCTGCCATCGTTGCATTTTGTTTGCACAACTTGGTTGAGACTGCATGGATGACGATGGCAAATTTGTTGGCTCTATCAGTAGTTTGTGGGATAGCGCTATCTGCGTTTCAAACTCGTTGGCAAATTCAATGGCGTTGGCAAGTTACTTTTTTGCTGCCGATTTTAGTCGGACTTTGGCATTCAGTTGCAGTTTTTCGTGGTGCATATTTCGTCAATCAGTCAAAAAGCGAGATGCTTCCGTCTTCTCGGCTTTATTGGCTTGAAACTGCAAGCGAATCCGACCCGCTCAACGCTCGCCACTTAATTGACCGAGCAATTTTTCTTGAGGCTTGGGCAAAAGCGACAGGCGACAAATTTCGGCTCAAAGAAGCCCTTCAACTTTGCGATAGAGCAATCCGACTTCAGCCAACCCGCTCAGGCAATTATAAGGTCAAGGCGAGAATTTTGAGTGAACTCGGAAAATTGCATGAAGCCGAAAAGGCGTTGCAGACAGCAATTAAGTTCAACCGCACGGACACAGAAGCGATTTTGAAGTTAGGTGATTTGATGGAAGAACAAGGAAAAACCGATGAAGCAATGCAGGTTTATCAGCGCTTAATTGAACTTGACCGAAGCCCTTATAGCCGTTACAAGCCCATTGACCAATGGCAGGACATTTTCATCGCTGCTGGCAAAATTAGGGTGGCAAAAAGAAGCGAACCTGTTGAGGCGAAAAAATTGCTCAACGAAGCGGAAACAACCCTGAAAAGTTTCCTTAGAGCCTATTTGCCTATCCTGAAAGCCACTGACCCGGAAATTGCAGAGAGCCAAAAAGCGCTTGTGGAAAAATTTTTGGGTGAAATAAAAGATTTGAGAGGGTCAAGTTAGAACTTCTTAGGCGGGTGAGGAGAGATGGAGAGACGGAAAGGAAGCAAAGCAAAAACCCAAAAAGATTTTTCTTCTATGTTGCCTCAAATTCTAAGGGCAGGTCAAGGTGAAGTTATCATAAACCTTTTGCCCAGCGCAATTCACGAACTCAACAATGCCCTCAACACATTGCTCGGTTTTGCCGAATTGCTTCAGAGCAAACCCAATATCCCAAAGTCGCTTAGAGAAGATTTGGAAGCCATAGAGCGGGCAGGAGCAAAGGTAAGGGAGTTGATGGGGACTTTGAGGTTTTTAGCGAGCGGTGTCACAAGCCCAATCCAAATTGCTCCCGTTGATTTGAGAGAAATTTGTCAACAAGTCGTCGCTCTCATGAATGCATCTTTTAGGCGAAACTATGTTCGGCTCGTGACCGAATACAGCGACCAAACTCCTGTCATTCTTTCCGACCCTTCAAGAATTTGCTTTATCCTTCTGGCTTTGATGCAAAACGCTTGTGATGCGATTGGCTCACTGGAAGAGAGTGGTCAACTTCTTCTGAAAACCGAAAGAGATGAATCAGGTTGTGCAGTTTTGGTTCTTGAAAACGAAGGTCAAGGCTTACCAAAAGAAGTTCGTTCCAAACTTTTTGAGCCTTTCGTCACCACAAAAACTGAGGGAAAAGGCGCTGGGCTTGGATTGTTTTTAGTTCGTCATTTCGTTGAGCAACTTCAAGGCAAGATTGAAATTTGCGATACTGAGAAAGGAACTCGTGTTGTTGTGATTTTGCCGTCGTTTCAACCTCAAACTTGAAACAAAGGCTCTAAACTCAGGTAGCGTTCACCAGTGTCAGGGAATACGACGACTACAATTTGGTCAGGCGAAACTTCCTGTGCAACTTGGAGTGCCACATGCGCTGCTGCTCCTGCCGAAATCCCCACAAACAATCCTTCATCTTTCGCCAGTCGCTTCATCATTTCGTAAGCGTCCGTATCAGAGACAGTCCTGACTTCATCAACGACTGATAGATTGAGCACTTCTGGGATGAAACCTGCACCTATGCCTTGAATTCTGTGGATGCCAGGCTTGCCACCTGAAAGGACAGGCGATGCTTCAGGCTCAACGGCTATGATGCGGACTGAAGGCTTCCTCGCCTTGAGGACTTCACCAATGCCAGTTATTGTCCCTCCAGTCCCAACACCTGCGACAACAATGTCAACTTGCCCGTCGGTTTGTCGCCAAATTTCTTCTGCCGTTGTCCTGCGGTGAATTTCTGGGTTTGCTGGGTTGGAAAATTGTTGTGGCATGAAAGCGTTTGGTGTCTTTTTGACAATCTCTTCGGCTTTCAAAATTGCGCCATACATCCCTTCGTTTCCTGGCGTCAAAATTACCTCAGCGCCCAAAGCCTTAAGGATGTAAATTCTTTCGGCGCTCATAGTGTCTGGCATGGTGATGACGCATTTGTAGCCTTTGGCAGCACAAACCATTGCGAGACCAATGCCTGTATTTCCGCTTGTAGGCTCAACTATGACCGATTTGCCCGGTTCAATCAATCCTGCTTCTTCCGCTGCTTCAATCATGCTTAGGGCAATTCTGTCCTTGACACTTGAACAAGGATTGAACATTTCAAGTTTGGCGTAAACGGTTGCTGCATTTGGCGGGACAACACGATTGAGTTTCACCAAAGGCGTATCGCCGATAAGTTCGCAAATGTTATCGGCAACTTTGTATGCAGGTGTTAAGCGCTTCTTTAAAGCCTTTTTGCGCTCTCTTATCTTGACTTTCATCTTCTCATTCACTCCCGTCTATTCAGTTGAACACTGATTTTTGCCTTTCGCAAGATAGGTTTGAATTTGCTCTTTGAAAGTTTGTGAACTTTGTTGAGTTTTCATCTACTTTTCAACCTGTTCAAAATTTGGGGCAACAGCGACCTTAGGGCTTTTGCTCGGTGGCTGATAGCATTTTTTTCGTCAACATTTAACTCAGCCAAAGTTTTGCCAACAGACGGAACAAAAAACACAGGGTCGTAACCGAACCCGCCAATTCCTTTCGGCTCGGTTGAGATTATGCCTTCCAAAACACCTTCAGCAGTGAGCAAATCTCGCTCTGAAAAAGCAACTGCCATCGCACAGCGAAACCGAGCCGTTCGCTTTTCCGTTGGGATACCTTCAAGCCTTTTCAGCAACCCAAGCCACCTTTCCGCATCGGAAATATTTTCGCCGAAAAAATTCTTCGCCCTCGCTCCCGGCAGACCGCCCAAAGCATCAACTTCAAGAGCCGTGTCTTCAGCAAGCGAAGGCAAACCAGATTTTTGCCAAGCGTAAATGGCTTTCTCTCTGGCAACCGAAAGGATGTCATCGCTGACCTCTTCGTAATCCAAAGAAATGCCCAATTCTTCGGGTGTGACAATTTCAATTTGCTCATCTTTTAACAGAGCCAAAATTTCATGCAACTTGCCTTTGTTCGTCGTCGCAATTAGCAACCTTGACACTATTGCTCACCTCTGCTATGAGTCTTTCAAGCAACTGTTTTTAACAGCCTTTGTTTTGTAGGGTCAGGCGACAGTTTGCCTGAAAAAACCATTGCAAAAATTTAATTTGCTCTTCACCACAAATGTTGCTGATAGGCATTCTAACACTATTGGCTTCAGCCTATAATTTCTGACGAATTTTTTGGCGCTAACAAATATGCAAAAAATTCTCAAAGGGCAAGACTATTGCTTGCCGAACCTGTTTTTTGGTCAGGCAGTAACCTGAACCTGCGAGTCTTTGGTTCGCCAGTAGCCTAACCCTATGAAGCGCCAACAAACTTTAGAGCATAGAGCGAAAGTTTTTAGCAATCATGCTATAGGCTTTAGCCGATAATCGTCAGCGAAAGGTAGTGGCAGGTAAAACCTGCCTGAAATTTGCGGGCGGATTTCTTCCGCTCCTAAATTTCAACTGTGTAATTTCTGATAACCTGCGAAGGTGAAAAACATTCATGTTCGTTGACAGTTTTATCCTTGCTGCTGTCGTTCATGAACTCAATAGCGTTTTGAAAGGTGGCATCGTTCGGTCGGCGAAAACCGTTGCCCCTTTTGGAATTGCTCTTTCCCTTCAAGTCCGTAACAAGGGCAAAATTTGGCTCATTGCATCAGCCCATACTCGCTATGCCCATATCGGTTGGCATCACAAATTGCCAAAAGTTAACGAAGTTGAACATCGTGAGACCGAAAGGTTTGCCGAAGTTTTGGAGCGACATTTATTGCAGGCTCGCTTTCTTGGCGCTGAGCAGATTGACTTTGATAGGCTTGTCGTCTTGCATTTTTTCAACATCACGCCGCTCGGTGAAAGGAAACGATTGGCTCTATGGTGCGAAATCATGGGCAAGCATAGTAACTTGGTTTTGGTTGATGAAGATAACGGTCTGATAGTTGACTCATTGAAGCATTTGCCTTCGTCAATGAACCGATACCGAGAAGTTTTGCCGGGAAAGCCTTACCTGCGACCACCATCTGGAGACCGCAAGAACCCTTTAACCATCGGCAAGGACGAACTGTTGCAAATTACAGCGACACAACAAATTTCACAGCCAAAGGATTGGGCGAAAATTTTCTTTGGCATGAGTGACCAATTGCTTCGCTTGATGGAGCAGAAAGTTGGCGAACCTTTGGAAAACCCAGATGCTTTTGGGCGTGCCCTTGAATGGTTGCGCAACATTATTGAACAGGGCAACTTTGAGCCAGCAATTTGGAAAGACGAAAGCGGAAACATTGTTTGTTGCTATCCCTTTCCTGTCCCTTCAGCCAGTCTTCAATTTGCAATCACCAGTCCCCAATCCCCAATCCCAAGTCCCCACTTCGCTCCCACTCTGATAGAATGGCTGAACTCACTGGCGAAAAGAGAAATGTTTGAACAGAAGCATCAAAGTTTACTTAGTAACCTGAAACGAAACTTGCAGGGACTTGACAGGCAATTGCAAGAGTTAAAACAACGCTTACAAGAAGCGCAAGAGGCAGAGAAATTTCGCAAATGGGGTGATTTGCTTTTGACTTTTGCCCATGAAATTTCCAACGAAGCAAAAGAAGCAGTTGTGACCGATTACGACTCTGGTCAGCAAATTAGTATCCCGCTACTTGAAGGCAAAAATGTGACTGAAAGCGCTCAGTATTATTTTGCTCTTTACCGAAAACTCAAGAACGCCGCTGAAACTTTGCCTTCAGTCATTGAGCGTCAGCAAAAACGAGTTGACGACTTGCGAAAATTGATTGAGCAAGTTCAAGCAGCAAACGAAAGCGAGTTAACGGAAATCGCTTCCAAAATCCCGAAAGCATTGACATCAACTGTGGAAACTTCTGTTAAAACTCAAACTGAACGCAACGGCGATTTTTTGCGGTTCACGGTTTTCGGTGGCTACGAAGTTTGGGTAGGTCGCAATGCTGAAGCGAATTCAAAACTTTTGCGGACAGCGAGACCTGATGACTTGTGGTTTCATGTCAAAGGTGCGCCAGGTTCACACGCTTTGCTGCGCGTCCAAAAGCGAGGTGAACAAATCCCGCAAAAAGCCATAGAAGAAGCAGCACAATTGGCAGCCTATTACAGCAGCAGGCGAACTTCCTCTTGGGTTGAAGTTGATTACACAAGGGCAAAATATGTCCGACCTGCAAAAGGTCAAAAAGGTTTAGCCTTTTACACCAATTTCAAAACTGTCGCCGTTGAACCAAAACTACCCAATTTTTAGAGTCAAAATTACAATTTTTCCGACAGACCAATCATCAAACAATCAGAGCCAAATCCAAAAACAAAAGTGAGGTGACGAAAAAGTGACTTGGCAGTGGCTTATGTTTTCAAAGCATTTGCAAGAACTTGACTTTGAACAACTTGGAAAGGTCGTTTCCGAAATGGGGTTTGATGGCATTGATTTGACTGTGAGAAAGGGAGGGCATATTGAGCCTTCAGAAGCGAAGTCAAAACTTCCCTTTGCATCTGAAACTTTGCAAAAGTTCAAACTAAGTTTGACAATGATAACTACGAACTTCACTGACCCGAGCGAGCCTTTTGTTGACGAGGTTTTCTCAGTTGCTGCCGACTGTGGTGTTAAGTTTGTAAAGTTAGGCTATTGGCGATATGAAGAGTTCGGATCATT
>JANXCD010000170.1 GCA_025060305.1 Armatimonadota bacterium
TTGCGAGCGATGGCTCTGGGAGAGCATCAACCAATCGCAAGTCAGTGAAATTAAACAAATCGCCGATACCGTCGTCGCACGCTACGGGTTTGGGCGGGCGGTTGAAATCTTGACAAAGTTGCTCAAACTGCGACCCATCATTGAGTATCGTAGAAACAATTGCAAGCCAATTTTGTGCCGATTGGGCGAATTGAACGAAGCCGAAAAAGCGTTGGAGCGATGCTACGACGAAGTTGTCAAGGCTTACGATGCCGCAAAGCGAGAAATCAATGGGCTTGACTTTGACGATTTGCTTTTGCGCACCTGGTGGCTTTTAAGGGATTACGAAGAAATCCGCACAAGAATCCGAAAGCAACATCGGCGAATCTTGGTTGACGAATTGCAGGACACCGACCGAGTGCAAGTTGAAATTTTGCGTTTGCTTTGCGGTTGGGACGAACCTGAAAGCCGTGTGAAGTTTTTCGGAGTCGGCGATAGCCAACAGTCAATTTACTCGTTCCGCAACGCTGATGTAAGCGTTTTCAACGAACTTTGGGAAAAAGCGCAAACAACTTACGGCTGGCAAACGGAACGGTTAAGCGTCAACTACCGAAGCGTCAAACCTTTAGTGGATTTGACCAACTACGCTTTTGAACGCATCTTTACCGTCAGCGAAAAAGAAGATGCGCCCCTTCAGCGAATCCGAACACGCCTTCAAAGGATGACCTCGCACCGACCTCAAGAGAAAGAAGAGCCTTGCATTGAATTTGCCTTCTTTCAACTGCCAAGCGCTCAAAGCAAATGGCAAAGGCTGAGAGCAGAAGCAGACTGGATCGCAAAACGCATCCTTGAGTTAATCCAAAACGGTGTAAAGCGAAACGAAATCGCCATTTTGCTTCGTGAGTTGGTCAATGCAAGCGTTTACGAAGATGCGTTGCGCCGTTACAACATCCCTTACCACATCATTGCAGGCTACGGCTTCTTTGAAACGATGGAAGCCCGTGATTTGCTGACTTTTCTTCAAACTGTTGCTGAACCCGATGACGAAGTTTCTTGGATGGCTTGGCTCAAGTCGCCGATGATAGGTGTAAGCGATGAAACGCTTTTTTGGCTGAGGCAAGACAATTTGACCGAATTGTCGCAAGAAGAAAGGGAAAAACTTGAGCGAGCCGAAAATTTGCGGAACGAAGCATTGAGGAAGGCTGACCGCATCAGCGTAAGAGAATTGCTTGAATGGATTTTGAGTGAAACTTGTTACGATGTTCTTGTCGCAGCGCTGCCACAAGGGAAACAGCGGTTAGCGAACATTGGAAAATTTTTGCGAATGGCTCAAGAAATTAGCGACGGACTGAAATTGACAGTGAGAGGTTTGGTGCGATATGCGAAGGAATTAACGGAAAGAGCCGAACGCATCGGAGAACCACCCCTTGCAGGGGCGACAACTGATGCCGTGCAAGTCATGACCATCCACGCAGCGAAAGGGCTTGAGTTCCCTGTAGTCGTTGTCCCGATGCTCGGTGAAGTGAGCGCACCAAAAGGGTCTGGCGAAATTTTGGTCTTTGACCCCGAGCATGGAATTGCTGTCCGACGCTACGATGAATCAGGCGAAAGTTTTGACCGAAAAACACCTGAAATGGCGATTTTCAGGGAAATTGACAATTTCCGACAAATCCGTGAGCGTGCTGAATCAGAACGCTTGCTTTTCGTGGCTTGGACGAGAGCGAAAGACCGATTGATTTTGGTCGGAGCAACAAGCGAAAACAAAAAACAAAAACGAGGACAAACCAAAACTCAAGACAAAGTTTGGCAAAACTGGCTGCAACTTGTCACTGACACGCTATTCCCAACTGACGAAGAGCAAGCGCAAATCGCTGACAAAAAGCAAATTGAAATTGCCGACGGAGTGAAAATTCTTTTGTGGCTTGACCCAGCCGCTGCTGGTGAGAAAGTGTCTATGGAAAGGCAAACTCCTTTGGGCGTCAGGTGGATTGAATGTGTTGAGCCTGTCCCTGATTTGCCTTTTCGTAAATTTGATTTGCCGTTGGCTCAACCTTCTGTCATCCGATTGAGCGTGACTGACTTGCTTTGGCGTGATGGGACTGAAACTCAGCAGACGCTTTCAAAGGAAGATGTTGATGCGGCGATGGAGTTTGGTTTGGTCGTCCACGCTTCGCTGCGCTATGGAATTACCGAACCTGACGAGCAAAAACTTTTGTGGGTTGCTCAAACGGTCGGTGCTGATGCTCAACGAGTTCTCGGGCGTGCTGATGACTTGAGAGTGTTCTTGCAGCGTGCCGTAAATTCTTCAGCGTGGCAGAAATCTCAACGAGCCCAAAAGCGTTGGCATGAGTTGGATTTCCGTTGCCGGTTGAAAGCGCTTTCGGGAAACGAACCCGAAATTGAATTAGTTGGTCGTTGGGACTTGATTGCCGAAACTCAAGATGGTTGGCTAATCTTGGATTTCAAAACCGATGCAGTCACATCGCATGAAGATGCCCAAAGCAGAGTTGAAAAGACTTACCGTTGGCAAGGACTCGCTTACGCTTTCGCAGCCCATCGGGTTTTCAACGCACCGAAAGTGAAAGTAGTTTTTGTCTTCGTTGCATTGAGTGAACCAAAGGAATTAGAATTGCAGTTTGTAGAAAACGATTGGGAACATTTGGAGGCGCAATTGCGCAAACGAGTTATTGATGTGCTCGCTCAGAAAAGCAACCACTAAACTTGCTTTCGTAGTTAAAACTCTAAGCAAATCAAAGGTTGCAAACTTAGATTCAAAGCAAACAACTTGACAGGATCAGGCTTTTTAAGCCAATGCTGAATTTTTGTCCTAAATGGAAGTGGCAGAGGCAGTCTTCGCATCGGAAGTCAAATTAGCAAATGCGACAAAGTTTGAAGCGGAAAAAAAGGCGTTGAAACCGAAAAGCAAGATATGAGCGCCCTTGAAATGAAGTTTCGTCCTGAGCGAGCAGCCGTGCCCATTGGCTAATTAACTTCCTGCTGACCTTTTGCGATGATTTTTTCAGACAAACTGTCGTCTGAACTTAGGAAACAGCGCTGAATGTCCAAGCCTTATTTGAAAATTTCGCCGGCGAGTTTGTCGGCAAGCAAAACTAATTCCTTCGTCTTTTGAAGGTCCACTTTGTAATCGCCAAAGCCGGTGACGCCATAGAAGGCGATGCCTGGCATTTCAGGGTAGCGTTTCGCCAAATCTTTCACTTGCCTCGTTAACTCCTCTGCGGTCATGCGATTGCCGTGCTTGTCAGGTGTTGGCGAAACCATGCCGACGCAAACGACAGTTTTGTGCAGCACTCCTTCTGACTTCATCAATTCAACTCGCCTCAAAACTCCATCCCACGAAATTGCCCACTCAGGATGATTGGGCACGAAAGTGTAGCCTTGAATGATGGCAAGGTCAACCGCTCCTTCTTTGACCAGTGAGCGGAAAACAGGCGTCGGCTCTGTCACCCAAACAGCGACGAAAAATTTGGGAAATTGCGCCTTAACCCTTCTCAAAGCCTCTGCAATCATCGGAACATAAGGATGATCATCACCGACATTCCATTCGTCCATCGCAATTCCCACATAACCTTGCTGAGCATAAGAGCCATAGTAGCCGACAAAGCGCTCTACATCCCAATCCTTGACTTCGCCGTAAAGGTTCGGACCGTAAACCCACATCAGCGAAGTGATGCCACGACTGTGGTTTT
>JANXCD010000171.1 GCA_025060305.1 Armatimonadota bacterium
CTGTGCCTACCTTGACCACAACACAAATCCAAAACTTTCGCTCCTTTCGGAAGTTCAAGGGCACGGACGATGAAATCAACTTCGTGGCGCACCTGCTCTGGCTTTTCAAAAGGCTGGTAAACCTGCAAATACAGGTCATCAAAAAACTCACGATACCACTGAGCCATGCCTTTCACCTCTGTCTCAAAAGTTCAGCAAGCGTCACAAACCTTTAGACTCTTTTCGCCACTAAAATGCTTTACATTCCGAGTCATAAAAGTGTTAACATCAGAGTTGCTTTCGGCTGTCATCAAAACCAAAGCTTCACTGAAAGCGAAACCTAACACAGACCATGCTGGTAGGTTTCATTCGCTCCATAATTATCGCTGCCAACCGAAACCAAAGTTTTTCTACAAAATCCAATCCATTCGCAAGAGACAGAAGGATGTGAAAAGAAATGAGCCAAAGTTCGTTACGGATAGAGAAAGTTGAAGTTTTTAGCCTCAACCATCCAACCAGAGGTTACTTCAAATTTTTGCCTAAAGATGAAAGAGGGCAGTCAGTGCGTCCGAGCGTGATTGTCAAGTTGACCAGCAATGATGGTTTGGTAGGATGGGGTGAAACTGTGCCATTACACACATGGTCATATGAGACAGTCCAATCAGTTTTGACAACTTTAAGACAATACATTGCACCTTCAATCATCGGAGCAGATGCATTTGAAATTGCAGAAATTCACCGCATAATGAACCGCCAAATTGCACCTTCATTTAGCACGGGACAGCCCTTCGCAAAAGCAGCAATAGATTTGGCGCTTCATGACCTTGTGAGCAAAGCATTGCAGACACCTCTTCCAAAACTTTGGGGACGAAAACCGAAACCGAAAATTACACTTAGTTGGACAGTCAATGTGATCAATTTGGAAGATGTTGACAAAGTTGTCGCTGAAGGCAAGGAGCGAGGTTATCAGCACTTTAACATCAAAGTTTCACCTGATCCCAAATTTGACATCGCTTTAGCAAAACAAGTCCGTGATTTAGCACCTGATTGCTTCCTTTGGGCTGATGCTAATGGCGGATACGACCTTGCGACAGCACTTTATGTTGCACCGAAACTTGCCGATGTTGGTGTTGATGTTTTGGAGCAACCTTTGCCAGCGAACATGCTTTCCGGTTACAAAGAGTTACGCAAGCAAGGAGCGTTGCCTATCGTGATGGATGAAAGTATTGTTTCTGTCCGAGATTTACTTGAGTTTTGGAGTTTAGGGCTTCTTGATGGAGTTGCAATGAAAATTGCTCGCATGGGCGGGTTGTGGGAAGCAAAGAGATGCATTGAATTGTTGCTTGACTTAGGCTTACTCTTTTTGGGTAGTGGCGTGACAGACCCACCATTATCTTTGTCTGCTCACCTTTTGCTTTACGGCGCTTATGAATTAAAGTTCCCTGCTGCATTGAATGGACCCCAATTCCTTGAGCCCTTGTCTGTTTACTCTAAATTGATTGTTGCTGACGGAAGCGCTAATGTTCCTAAGGATTTTGGTTTAGGTGTTGAGTTGGATGAGACTAAACTTTCAGAAGTCGCTATTGAGAAGTTTTCAATTCCTTAGACTTCTACAAAGACATGGGTTAAAACCTGACGCCAAAAGTTTTGAATTTACCTGAAACTTTTTGGCAGTTTGTAACGATAACTGTTCCTAACTATGAATAGCAAAAGCGTCATAAAATTTTCGTATCGCCTACAAAAATCAGATTGCAAGGGAGCGATGCACGATTCAATTTCTGGCAAGTTCACTAATTGGATTATTGGCAGGTTTGTTCGGTGGATTAGTTGGGCTTGGTGGCGGAATTTTAATGGTGCCGTTTATGGTTGAATTGCTGAAAGTTCGCCAACATCAAGCGCATGGGACGAGTTTAGTTGCCGTCATTTTTATTGGTTTAATTGGTGCGTTCGCTTACAGTTTAGAGCGCTCAGTTGATTTTTTTGCTGCAATAGCCCTTGCTTGCCCTGCAATCCTAACAGCGAATTTGGGTGCGAAATTCATGGCACTTTTACCTGAATGGAAACTGAAGCGTTCTTTCGGCACTTTCCTCTTGTTCGTTGCCTTTTTGCTTGCTTTCAAGTCCTATTTCCCTCATTTCCATTTCAGCAACACATTTTTGGGTAAAGCCCTCACACTTTTGATTACTGGTGCTTTCACAGGTTTCCTATCAGGGATGATGGGAGTTGGAGGTGGCTTGATCATGGTTCCTGTGATGGTTTTGCTTGTCGGCTTGAGTCAACACTCCGCTCAAGGGACTTCGCTTTTGGTTATGGTGCCAACGAGTTTGGTTGGGTCATGGACCCATTGGAAGTTGGGGCATGTTGATTGGAAAATTGTGCCAGGCTTAATTATTGGCGTTTTAATAGGCACATCCTTAGGTGCAAGGTTTGCGCACTTGTTACCTGAGCATCACCTGCGGTTAATTTTCGTTGCCTTCATGGTGGCTATGGGTGTTCGTTATTTGCTAACGAAACCTGTGAATTCTCAATAAGCCTGAAGACAGGAAAAGCAAGAGTGAGTTTGTAGACTTTAACCCTGCGTTCAGGAGATACTCAAACAATTGGAAACAGTGTAGGCGTGACATTTGCTCAAAGATTTTTGTCTCAGCCGTTTTGCGACATAGAAAATGAATTGTGCACCACAAATCAATCACCAAAATTTGTGTTAGAACTCTCATCGCCATAATCAAACTTGCCATTAACTTGCGACGGCTGTTCAAAAGCACAAAGACCGACTATAGAGAGATTGTCAAGAAATGACTATGAGGACTAAACTTTGCTCTTGTCAATTTCAAGAAGGTGAGCACTGATGCGATGGACAAATTGGATAGTTATCGGCTTACTAATAGCCGTGACTATGGGAAGGTTTGTGTTTCTTGGTCATATCCAGTGGCAAGGAGTTGACGCCTACACAACAAAGTTTCAGAAGAAAATTTTCAGCGCTGACCTTTCTGGCGCTAACCTTGCCTACACAGATTTGCAAGGTGCTGACTTATGCCTTGCCAACCTTGAAGGAGCGAACCTAAGGCACGCTAATTTAAGCAATGCTTTCCTTGCTGGCACGAACTTGCAAAAAGCAGACTTTTGCGATGCTGACTTTCGTGGCTTCTACATTGACAGAGTGTGTATGACCCTGAAAGGAATTAATCCAAAAGAATTAGGCGCTATTTTTGTTGGCACAGCAAGTCAAACGCAAAAACGCTTTCACATCGCCGTCGTCCCCATGACAAACACTCATGCTTTCTTCCAAACCATCAAAGCAGGTGCAGAAAAGGCAGCGAAGGAACTTGGTGCAAAAATCTTGTGGCGAGGTCCTGAAAGCGAGACAGATGTCGCAGGTCAAATTGCCATCATGGAAAACTTCATCGCTCAAAAAGTTGACGCAATCGTTCTCGCTCCTTGTGAGCGGAAAGCACTCGTGCCAGTTGCCCAAAAAGCGCAAAAGCGAGGAACTCCTGTCATCGTCGTTGACTCAGCCCTTGAACCAAACATCGCCGATTGCTTCATTGCGACGGACAACTTCAAAGGTGGCTACATCGCAGGAGAAACACTTGCGAAACTGATTGGCGGAATAGGCAAAGTCGGTATCGTTCAAGCAATTCCAGGTGCAGCGAGTGTTCAGGAGCGGGAGCGAGGTTTTAGGGAAGC
The DNA here is from genome assembly GCA_025060305.1 of Armatimonadota bacterium. Lineage (GTDB taxonomy): Bacteria > Armatimonadota > Fervidibacteria > Fervidibacterales > Fervidibacteraceae > Fervidibacter. The sequence goes on from JANXCD010000171.1 coordinate 3,667, forward strand.
GCTCAAAAAG
>JANXCD010000172.1 GCA_025060305.1 Armatimonadota bacterium
CCGAAATAAGTTGTTCCATGCGTTCAACATCTCCCATTAGTGCTGCTTAGTGCTGCTTCAAAAATCTCAACGAGCCAGTTCTGCAAAGAAGAAACAGGGATGTTTCCTGCATTTACTTCGGTCCAGTATCGGAAAAGCAATCGCTTTTTGTAGAACCGATTATGGGCAAAGGCATTATTCCAACGCTGAACCATGTCACGGTCTTGACGCCATTCAGTCCAAACCTTTATCGTATTGGGAAATTGGCGAACCGCATTTGAAAAGGTCGTCGCAACAACATTTGGTGTTTCAGCAATTGTCTGCAAGATGTTTTTCATCCTGTCCCAATGTGCTTTTGTCCTAACTTCCCAAGAGTGAAAATAGATGACAAGCGGAAGCGGTAATGGCAAAGGCAAAGAAGCCAAATAGCGAATCAAAGGCTTTAGCGGAGTAAAACGGAAGCGAGCGACAGCGTCCACGACAAAAATCGGTGGCGAAATTAAAGGCAGCAAAGGCGGTCCGGATGAGAGAACTTCAAAACCTTCGTTTGCAAGGATTGGCAATAACTCAGGTCTCCACGCATTATCAGGTGGAATGAAGGTCATTGCCGGTTGACCAAACCAATCTTGCATTAGTCGCTGACCTTCGTTCAACCTTCGCTCCAATTCACTAACAGGCAAAACTTCAAATTCATGATGGTCGTGCATCAAACCGTGCAGCGTCAGTTCATGACCATCGGATTGTGCACGCTCAAGCAATCTCAATATCGCCTTATTCTCATCAAGTCTCCAACCACGAACTTTCGGGACGACACCAAGTGTAACAGGAACTTTGAAATCGTTGAACAAACGCAACAATTCCGATTCGTGTTTTGGGTCGCTCCAAGCACATAAATCATCGTTGCGGAAGATAATGAGCACTTTGGGATGATTCCCGCTCATTTGCCTGCTACGCTCCTAATTTGCTGATTCGGACAGTCACTATCATCGTTATCTCGGTAGCGTCAGAGTTTATCCTTACGGTAGCCGTGTTGAATATAAGGCACGGAGTGAAATGCTTGCACCATCTGATCTTTTTGCTCACCTGCAAAAATTAGTCTCCATCAAACAACACAATTCCGTCGGCTATCATTCGCTCCAGAATGTGCTTCACTTGTTTTGCTTCACTTTCCGAGTAGACATGGGGTTCTAAACCACGAATGCCGATTGTTTTGCGGACTAATTTGTAGGCTTCTTCTCTGGGTGGGTCTGCGTAAATGACTAAAAGGTCAATATCGCTGAAGGCGGTAGCCCTTCCTTTCGCCCATGAACCGAAAAGGACGGAAAGTTTAACAGGAAGGACTTCGGCTAACTTTCGCAGACCTTCTCTCAAAACTTCCACCAATTCATCACGACTGTATGGTGGCGAGAAGATTTTCACAGAATTGCAAGATTTGTTCCGCATATGTAATCAACCTCTCCGCTTCGGTTCTGGTGTAGCGTCTGCGGGGCGAACCAGAAGGATGGGCGTTAGGGTAGCGCGTCGGAATATAGGCTTTGTCCAATTCAAGAGCAAAGTCAATGAGTTCATCGGGCAGTTGTTGACCATGACGGCTTAACTCTGAAAGCAAATCGGCAACAGAATGACCCCACACTTCAACACTAAGTTTTTGGAAAACTGCCTTGATTGCTTTTCCCGCAGCCTGTTGGGATGAAAAACAAGCCCAATCGTAAAAGCCTGCGCTAAGGTCGTGACGAGCATGTTCCAAGTCGCCTTGAGCCTGATCCATCCAATCGGCACTTCGTTCCATGAAGGTTCACCGCTCTTTACTGCAAATTTTGTTGGTGGCTAATTTAAAGCGCAGGTTCTGACAAGCACCAAAAGTTTCAGCAGCAAAAAACGAGAATTTTGGGGTTCTGTATAAATGCCATGAGACAAACTCTATTTAACCCCCGAATCTAATTCTGAAAGACAAAGCCTGCTAAAGCAGGCTTTTGAAATCAGCAGGCTTTAGCCTGCTTCGTCTTATAGCCACCTACTTCGGGTAGGTGGACGAAAAAGAGCATTCAAAATTTTGCCTAATGTAGGGGCAGGCAAAGCCTGCCCGAATTTTACAGGCGGATTTTCATCTACCCCAAACTTTGAGTATAGAGCAACCACCTTTTCCAATCATGCTATGGGCTTTAGCCCATAGTCACTGACAAACTATTGAGCGCCAACTTCAGTCGGCGAAATTCGTTTTTTACACCGAATAAATTTGGCGCTCAGCAAGTTCATCATCTGGCTGAAGCCAGTGACATGAATACCAAGCACCAACATACTTAGGAGTTACGCAGTTAAATGTAGGGGCGGATGAAATCCGACCGAATCGTTAATTTTTGAGATGATTTTTTCGGGCAGACTACCGTCTGCCCCTACGAAACAATGCCAAGTGCGTAAGTCCTAATACTTTTGAATAGAGCGAGCTTTAGACTGCTTCGTCTTTGTAGTCATCTATCTCGGGTTAGTGGGCAGGATTTTAAAAGTTAGTGCATCCTTACTCTTTCATCCACTCAACAATCCTTCGTGAGAAAGTTTTCAATACCTCAATGCGTTGTGGCAAACTTTCGTGAACTTTATTGTGGTCAATCTCCCAATAAAGGTGCACCAACAAATTGCGGAATCGTGCCATGTCCATCATTTGCTGTGCAAGTTCGTAGGGCAAAACTTGCGCTTCAGCCAAAATTTTGAAAACATCGGCGTAGTCTTTTGGCGCTCTTAGTCTCAAGCGAGAGATAATGTGATTGCCAATGCTGATACCTGATTCTGCTGCTCGCTGCAAGCACCGTTCTGCCAATCGCTGGGTTCTCGGGTCATTAATGTAATCACCCAAACTCATACTTGCAAACTCTTCTAAGTAGCCCAATTCCTCACGAATATTGTCAAGGAGTGAATAAACCCGTTCTTTATCAACCCTCATTGTCTTCCCCTCCAACAACCATTCCTCAAGGTCTGACCACCGCTGTTCTTTATAGCACTTCCCATCATTTGCAAGTTGAAAGATACGTTCAGCGATGATTGCACATTGCTTATTATCCCGACAAAAAAGCAACTTTCCTTCCGACAAAACTTGCCAGGCGAAATAAGCAGGGGCTTGACGCAAATTGACAAGAGTAAATTCATCGGTTGTGAGCGTGTGTGAGATGGTGATGTAAAGGTCAATATCAAATCGTTCAAGTTCTTTGCCAGTCAAACTTTCGTCGGGCAAATAAGCCAAGTCAACATCACTGATAGGTGTCGCCTCACCCCTCGCAAATGAACCGAAGAGCCAAAGGGCTACTAAGCCCTCTACTTTCGCCACCTCCTCAGGCAACCTTTGCAACTTTTCTTCAATATCGGGCGGTAGTAATTGCAACTTGCTCGGCATGTTTTACTGTCACCGCCTGTCTTCCTGTAGGAGTGCCACAAGGGAAATGTTCACGGTTGACACCGTTCCTATTTGCCATTTTTCGCATCCGTCTATAGGAACGCTATAAGACACGAATTTTCATAATGCAAAATTTTCTATCAAATTACGCATCACGCTTTACGCATTACGCTTCACGCCCTCTAAATCTCCTAAACCCCTCTGACATTTCCGTGCCAATCAACCATTCAACTTGGTGGCGGATAGCAGCATCGTAAGCGTCAGGATTTGCCCATTCCCGACCAATGA
>JANXCD010000173.1 GCA_025060305.1 Armatimonadota bacterium
AAACTTCAACCACCAACGCTTTATGAGCCAGGTAGCGTTATTGGTAAGGTGACGAAGCAGGCTTCGGAATTGACTGGGCTTAAAGAAGGCACTTTGGTTGTTGCTGGCGCCGGCGATTGCCTTGCTGGTGCTCTGGCTGGAGGCGTTTTGAAAGTTGGACAAGTTTTGTTCACTTTGGGGACAAGCGGTGTAGTCGTCGCTCCGATTGGCGAAAAGCCACTCGTTGATGAGCAGTTGAGAACCCAAGTTCACTACTCAACAGTTCCCAATGTGCTCATCAACATGGGTTGCGTCAACGGTGCTGGGATTGGGCTGAGAATGTTTAGGGATGTTTTAGGTGATGTTTACAAGGTTACAGCAAATAAGTTCGGCGTTGACCCTTACGATTTGCTCATTGAACGGGCAAAGCAAGTCCCACCAGCAAGTTACGGCATCATGTTTTCGCCATACATCACTGGTGACAGAATTGTCAAAGCGCCACAAGGTCGTGGCGCTTGGTATGGTTTGACGGCTTTTTTGATGGAGTCAGAAAGCAAAGGTGATGCTTGTTTGATCAGGGCAATTCTTGAAGGTGTTTGCTTCGCTGTCCGTGATGGTTGGGAAATCATTCGTCAACTCCTTTCAAGTGTTTCCTTTGAGCCCATCCGAATGGTCGGAGGCGGTGCAAAAAGTGCCTTTTGGTGTCAATTGACTGCTGACATTTTCGGTCATCCAGTTGCTACCACTGCTGCTGAAGATGCTTCCTATGGGATGGCTTTGTTGGCTGGTGTTGGCGCTAATGCTTTCAGCATTTGGGAAGCAGCAAAAAGGATAAAGGTCTTGCGAGTATTTGAGCCTAACCCGAAAATTTCGGCTTTTTACGACTGCTTCTATGCTGAAGTCTACCGCAACCATTACGACCAAAGCCAAAGAGAAATTGATGCTGCTGTTGAACGGATCTTGAGCAGTGATAAGTATGAAGAAGCCTTGAAGGAATGGTCAGGCAGTTAGACTTTTGGGGAAAGCCTTAGCCGAAGAACAAGAACTTTCGCTTTTTTGATTCTTCAACTGGTAGACCAGCAATTCGTCTTGCAACTCTGCGAATAGCCTTTGCTACCTCACTTTCAGGTTTTGACAGGATGATAGGTTCACCCATGTTCACAGATTGGACTACTACACGACCGTCATTGGGGATGGCATCAAAGACTTCCAAACCCAATTGACTTGCGATAAATTCTGGCGTAAGACCAGCGTCAGCCTGAAATCGGTTGAACAATAACTTTGGTGTCACACCCCAACTTTTCAATCCTAAAGTCAAAGCCTTCGTCGCTCTCAAAGAAAGTAAATCCCAAGGGACAGCAATCACGTAAACTTCATCCATCAATTTCAGCAACTCCAAATCGGGAACATAAAGTGTTAAAGGTGTGTCAACCAGCACGAATTCGTAACTTTGTTTGAGCGTCCTTAAAACTGCTTCTAAGCGCTCTATGTCAATGTATTCGGGTAAATTCCGCTCAGGCGAAAAGAACCAAGTGTAAAAGTGAACGCCACTTCCGTGTTGAAAGGCATAAGGTCGCAAAAGTTCCAAATCAATTTCCTTAACTGCTTCAGGAATTTCGCTCAAAGTCATTTTTGCCGCTGCATTTACTAAAGCCAAGGTATCACCAATGAAAAGGTCAAGAAGTGCCACTGGCTCTCTTGTTTCTTCAGCGATGGCGATTGCCAAGTTGACAATCAGCATGGTTTTACCGACGCCACCTTTGCCGCTGCTAAGGGCTATTGTTTTGCCTTTAATCCTTTCCTTTACACTCGGTTTTGATTCTGGGATAAGTCGCCATTGCTGACCGCGAGATGAGTGAAGGACGGTATTCATGATTTTTTGAATCTCTTCCAAAGTCGCTGATTTGGGCAAAACATCTTCTACTCCAGACAGGGCAGCGCTGTGCAAAAAGGCTTCATCTTGAAACTTATCAGTGAAGAGAATGACAGCAGTTTGTGATTTTTGCTCCTTAAGGGTGCGAGCCAAAGCGAGACCGTCAAAGTTGGGAGTATCGCCATTAACAAAGACAAAATGAGGCGCTAAGGTTAAAGAACTCTCCAACAAAGCCTCTTGACCGTCGGAAGGATTTATCCGACCGACAATCATGACAGGAAAGCCTTCAACGAGGTCTAACCCTTCCGCCTCCACACCAGCCAATAAGACACGCAAAAAGTTTTGTTGCTGCTTCATTTTGGACATAATTGTTTATCCCTCCGCCCGCATGGCGATTAGAAACTGTTTCAACGATTAACGATGACTTCCTCTTTCTGAGTTCCACGATAGATGACGACGGTTCTAACTGGTTTGACAGGTTGCACAGCCATCGCAGGCTGAACTGCAGGTTGAGGGGTTGCTCTGGGAGGTTCGGGACGCTGTGCCTCAGGGCGCTGCCCTTCAGGTTCAAGAAGCCTTTTAGGCGACCTTATTGGCGGAGTCAAAAAGTAATCTCTTTCGTTTCTGAGGACTGTCAAGGCTCGCCCTTCTTCTATAGCCCTTGCCAATCGGACAGATTCTTCAGGTGTCACTGCTAAAACAATTTGCCTCATGGTAGGAGTGGCTCTTCTTTCGCCTTCGGTTTGAGCCTGTTGCTGAGGTTCAGGTGGTGCGGGAGTTCTTTGTTCTGCCTCCGACAAAATTCTTTGCCTCATTCTTTCTTCTCTCGTCATGCCCGGTGCGTAATCTTGCGCCATTAAAACCTGCGCTCTGCTGACCACAACTTCAGCCAAAGCAACTTCGCCAACTCTGCGGATAGCAACAACATCAACCAAATCACCAGGCAGAAGAATGTCGGCAGCGCCTTCTGTGAAAGGTTGATAGAGCACGAAACCTCTCAAGCCAATTGGCACACTAAATTCCCTCAACTGCTCAGGTGGCGGTATCAAAGAAGAAAGCCTGATTGGTGAATCCTTAGAAATATCCTGCCTCAAGATTGAGTTTTTGATTGTCTCAACTTCCATTGCTGCATCTTTGGGGACTTGATTTTCAGGCAAATCAACTAACCTAACATCAGCATCGCTAATCCTAATTCCTTTAGGCAAATCCCTCGCTGCTACAAGAACCGAAACTTTCTTCACCTCAGGCTCTTGCTGTGTTTGAACTTGAGCCTGATTACGCCTTAGAATCCACCAAGTGACTCCCAAAGCGATAATTGCAAAGACTATCGTCAAAACAAACAGCGCCCGACGCTGTAGCATTTTTCACTCCTCCTTTCAACCACTTGCTCTTTTGAAAATTTTTTGATGACAAGTTGACAAGGTGCAAATTCCCAATTGCCTTAACAGGAAAAATTTCGCCCTCAAAAGCCAAAGCCTTTGATCCGAAATCTTACAAAAGTGTCTCTTCAAAGCAAGAGAATCGGCAAATTGAGTTTGCGTCAATTTTCAGTATATCGCAAGATGCCAATTCTCGCTGAGTTTCATCACGGCTCTACACGAATTCTGCTCTCCAAGCCATTCCAACTTGCCGTCCCATACATATGCCACAATCTTGGCGGAAGGATGTGATAATCGCCGGGCAACTCCACCCGCAGGAGGTATTGAACTTCGTAACGACCAGATTGGCGGAAGAAAGTGACTGTCTTGTCGTCGTAAATTTCTTTTGGCTTCAAACCGTTTT
>JANXCD010000174.1 GCA_025060305.1 Armatimonadota bacterium
CGGCGATGAAATCATGGAAAGATACCAAATCCGACCATCGCCACTTGTGGGAAAGGCTTTAAGGTTAATTGAAGAGGCTGTTTTGGACGGGAGAGTTAACTCCAAAGAGGAAGCGTGGTCTATCCTTGACGCTGCAATGCGAGAGTGGCTAACAAGCAGCGAGGAGAAACACGCTGAAGCGATACGAAAAGTTCAGCCCTAAAATTTTCGCAATTGCCGAAAGGAGCGTGATTTTGAAAGATGGCTAAGAGCATTTTGACACTCTGTCACGAAACCGAAACTCAACAAGTTTTGATTGCAGACCGCCCCATCACCTTTGAAGAGTTTCTTCGGCTCTTCGGTGAAGATGATGAGGTTGAACTCGTCAACGGTAGGGTGGTGCAAAAAATGGCAGCGAGGACTTCTTACGAAGATTTGCAAGGTTGGTTGCTGAGTGTTTTGAGAGTTTTCGTTTCTGCCCGAGATTTAGGAATAGTTTTGAGTTCAAGGACATCTGTGAAGATAGACGGCTGCAACGGCAGGTCGCCAGACATCCTTTTCTTCAGAAAAGAAAGAACCCACATCGTCACTGAAGAAGCCGTCCTTGAAGCACCTGACTTGGTCATTGAAATCCGTTCGCCAAGAGACAAAAGGTCAAAAGTCATCAGTTTGATCGCCGACTACATGCGGATAGGAGTTAGCGAAATTTGGCTTGTTGACCCGCAAGAAAAAGTTTTGAGAGTTTTCTGGCTTGAAGGTGGAAAATATCAAGAGTTGAGTTTTCGCAAAGGAGTTTTCAAGTCAAGGGCTGTTGAAGGCTTTTGGATGAAAGTTGAGTGGCTTTGGTCTTCGCCAAGACCAAAGGAAAACGAAATCTTGTCAAAGTTGCTCGGAAACAAATTTTGAAAACGCTAAGGCATCATGAGAAACTTCATTGCTTCATCAAGGGCATTGTGCAACTGATGCATGATTTGAGGGCGAAGGCTGTAGCCGTGACCAAGTCCATCAATCAGCACGAGAGTAACTTTTCCCCCAACTTTCTGCATTGCATTGGCAAAGTGAATGGCTTGTTCAGGCGGAACGAGTAAATCTTTTTTGCCCTGAATTATAAAGCAAGGTGGGGCATTTGAGTTGACATGAAAGATTGGCGATGCATCGTGCCAAACTTTTGGGTTTTCATCGTAAGTTGCACCGAGAAAATAGAGCAAATAATTGGGCATGAAGGGCAAAGGTCGTTCAGCAAATTCACGATAATAAGTTGCTGTCAAATCAGTTGGCGGGAAAAGAGCGACAATTTTTTTAAGACCAATTTTTTCACTTGCTTGCCTTTCACTTGTTTGGCTATCTATCAACTCCTTGTCATCCCGTTGACTAACTGCCAATCGCTCACCTGCCCATTTGCTCAATTTCAAACCGAGCAACAAAGCCAAGTGACCTCCTGAAGAGATACCGAAGGCTGTAATGTGATTGGGATTTGCATTCCAGTTGGATGCGTTTTCTTTCAACCAAACCAACGCTGCTTGACAATCTTTCAGTTGAGCAGGATAGCGAAACTGCGGTGCAAGTCGGTATCCGACAGAAGCGACAAGCATGCCTCTGCGAGCCAAAAGCAATCCAGCCCATTCCATGTCTTTCCTGCTGCCAACGCACCAAGCGCCACCGTGCAAAGCAATCACGACAGAGTAACCTTCTGGTGGAGGTGGTTCTTTCGGGACAAATAAGTCAAGTTGCAATTTCACTCCATCATTTTCAGCATAAACGATGTCCTGAGCGACTTTCACTTTCTGGGCAAGTTGTGATTGAGCCTTTCGCCCCAGCCTGTTGAGCAATTTGACCCAGAAGCCTGCCGTCGTTATTTCCCACCAAATCTGGGCAGTTGCTTTAAGAGCAGAGAGACCTCCTTTTCCCATGTTTCATACCTCGCATTCAGAGTATTCAATCAGAGGAATGCAACGCTTTTTAGTTTATCGTCATGATGAAGCATGATGCATTGTAGCGAATTAGAAACTGCTTTATGCTCAAAAGTTCATTGGCGCTTTGTCGCAACCGATTTTGGCAAACCAGTCTTTGCTAAAGAATGGCTCTCCCATGCTACTGACATTCGTCTTAACAAAAAAGTGTTTGAAACAAACTCCACCTTTCAGATGTAGCGTAGAGAGTTACACACCAACAGACTTTGAAGGATGATGCGCCAAAATTTAATTTGTCAAATGAAGCCCCAAAAATGGAGGTGGTAAGAATGCGAATTTTGACAGTGGCAGTTTTGATGCTCGCTTTGTCGGTAAATTGCGGGTTCGCTCAAGTGCGTGTGGAGAAGGTTGACTATCACGGTTGGAAAAACACCATCAAGTTAAGCAATGGGCTAATTGAAGTTTATGTCACAACTGATGTCGGTCCTCGCATCATTGACCTTCGCCCTGTCGGTGGCAACAACATTTTTCATGTCCGCAAAGATGAAGTCGGTAAATCTGGCGAGAAGGAGTTCAAACTTCGTGGTGGTTGGCGACCTTGGATTGCACCTGAGCGCTACGACACAACTTGGTTTCCTGACAATGTGCCTATAAAGCATGCAAGACTTAAAGATGGGACATTTCGCTTTTACGGTCCGAAAGAACCCATTAGTGGCATCCAAAAAATCGTTGATGTCAAATTGATGCCTAATGAGCCTTGTGCCCGTGTGACTATGCGAATCCTCAATGTTTCCCAAAAGCCAGTCACCTATGCTGCTTGGAGTTTGCCAGTGATGAGAGGTGGAGGGCAAGCCTTTGCGCCCCTTGATGTTGGCAATGTTGCTGCTTTCGCCGAAATTCGTCGTCTCATACTTTGGAGTTACGCCAATCCAACAGACCCACGCTTTACTTTCTTCAACAAACTCGTCATCGTTGACCATGCAAAAGTTCCAAAGCGGGAGAAGGTGATTGGAACAGCAAAGGTTGCACCAACGATCATCAACCGACGCCATAACGATGAAGCGAAAATCGGCGTTGACTCCAAACAAGGTTGGGTCGCCTATTACCATCCGATCAACCAAACACTTTTCATCAAGCGCTTTCCTTTCAACCCAAAAGGCAACTATCCTGACGGTGGCTGCACTATAGAAATCTACTCTTGCGAAGAATTCATTGAAGTTGAGTGCATCAGTCCGCTCTTTACGCTGAAGCCCAAAGGCGAATATGTTTTTCCAATGGAGTTTTGGGTTTTCACTGATGTGCCCAATTTAGGTGCAACTGAACACGAAATCGCCACCAGCCTCAGGCAATACTTGAACAAGACAAGAGAAGTCAAATAGAAGACAAGATGCCCAAAGACGAATTTTAACTAGCCAGTAACACCAAGTAGCATATCGTTACTTTTTCAACGCTTGTGTAAGCATTCGGTGTTGAGCATTTGGTGTTAAGTGCTGTTTGCTTGTTTCCGAATTGCCCATTTGCCGACATGCCGAAAATTTGTCGGCTCAACGAACTTGTGCTCAAAACAAGCCAACACTGACTTCGGTTTGGGGTGAAAGTGGCGATGCGATTTTGTGTGCTAATTTTGATGGTTGCTTTGGTGATCACAGCAGGGTTTGGACAAACTTCAAAGCAGTGGCTCTTTGTCGGCGGCGACTGGCGAGAGGTTGACAAAAGTTTAGTCGGGCAAGGTGCGAAT
>JANXCD010000175.1 GCA_025060305.1 Armatimonadota bacterium
AACTTTTGCCAGAATTTTTTGACGCCTTCGGACTGAAGCGCTTCTTTGAGCAATTCGGGTGCTGCCTTTATTGCTTCCGAGTATGCCTTTGCAGCAGCCTTGTAATCGCCTTGACGGTAATGCCAAACAGCCAAGCGAGCGTTTGCTTTGGCTGCTTCTGCCGACTGAGGGTATCGCTCAACAAGTTTGAGGTAAATTTGGCGAGCCAAATCTTCGTTTCCTTCCGATTCTGCCAATTCGGCGAGTGACCAAAGGGCTTTAGGTGCGAAAGGTGAAGTCGGGTAATTAGCGCTCAACTTTTGCCAACATCGGCGAGCGTCATCTTTCCTTTTGGCTTTTCGGTAACTTTCACCTGCCAAAAACAAAGCCTTTGACGCTCTTTCGTCTTCACGGAAAAGTTGAGCAAATTGTTCAAACCGCTTGCCCGCATTTAAGGGCTCGCCGCTTTTAAGGTAAGATTCGGCAATTTTCAGCAATGCTTCCCTTTTCTCTTCAGGTGTCAATCCACCTTCCAATGCTTTACCGTAATGGCTGATGGCTTCACGGTAGCGTTCTTGGCTGTAAAGCAGTTCTGCCAATTCGTAATGTCCTTGTGGAGCGAATTTGCTTTTTGGATGTCGCTTCAATCCGAGCCGATACCAATGTTCGGCGTCAGCAACTCTCCCTATGCCAGCGTAAAATCTCGCCCGCCAAAACTCGTCAATGGGTGTCAAACGCATGACGAAATAAGCAAGTCCCAAAAGAAGGGCAAGGGCAACAATGGCTCGTATTATGCCACCGAACAACCACCAAAAAATTCGCAAAGGTAAACGCCAAAGCATATAACCTCACATCCCTTGAAGAGCCAAACTGATGGCAGTTTGGACGATGGGGCTTTTCTCTTCTGATAAACGAGCACGAAGTATTTCCTTTGCTCCCAATTTACCTAAAGCGATTGCAGACTCACGGCGAACTTCATCAACTTTGTCATTAATGGCTCTTTCAAGCGCTGGTATTGCTTTTCGGTCGCCAATTTCGCCCAGAGCCCAAGCAGCCATTGAGCGAATTTTTGGCTTTCGGTCGTTCAAGCCTTCAATCAAAATTGGGACAGCCTCTTTCGCTTTTAACCTTCCGAGCAACCTGAAGGCACGCAATTTGGTCGTTGGCTTCTTTGCACTTTCCATGATAGCAGAGATTGCTTTCCCACCGATGTTTTCTAATGCCCATTCAGCGTGGGCTTGAACTCTTTCGCTTTTGTCTGCCAAAACCAAAACCAATTCAGGCGCTGCTTCAGCATAACGCAACTTGCCCAAAGATGCAGCAGCGACCGCTCGGACATTTTCGTCTTCATCTTTCAAAGCCTTCAGCAATATGGGAACTGCTTTTGGATCGCCTGTTTCGCCCAAAGCAGCGACAGCACCCCATCGTTGCAGTGACTCTTTACTTTGTGCAGCCTTGATGAGGAAATTTGTTGCTGGTTTCCCAATCGTCCTTAGGGCTTCAACAGCGGCAGACCTAAGTTTTTCGTCACTTGACTTGAGTTGCTCAATGAGGAATTGAATGCCCTTTTCGTCCCCCATTTGTCCCAAAGCAACTGCTGCTGCTAACCTAACAGGCATTTCCTCTTTTTCGTTAGCCATGACTTCACTGAGCGGACCGATAGAAAACCTTGCACCAATGTTGCCTAAGGCATAAGCGGATGCACTCCTAACTTCGGGGTCAGCATCATTTCGCAACCTGTCAATGAGGTCTGTTGATGCTTTGGAGAAGCGCAATTCACCAATGTAGCGAGCCATGTCTCGTCTGATGAGACGGTCGGAGTTCTCTCGCAAATCTTTTTGGAAGCCTTCACAAATTTGCAAGTAGGCTTTTTCTGCTTCTTTACGAGCGATTGGCGAGCCTTCACTTCGGACTTTAGCAATCGCTTGCAATGACCATTGCCCCAACTTCACTAAGCCGTTAACTGCTGCTTGACGAACTTGAGGGTTGGAGTCGTTCAAGCCTTCAACGAGGTAAGGCAAAACTTCGCTCAAAAAAGGAGGAGCATCACGACCGCCAGGACCAGCAAGGGCTTCAAGGGCAGCAGCACGAACTTCAACGACAGGGTCATTGAGCATCTCCATCAAAGGTTTAACAGCCAAAGGACTTCCAAAAACGCCAAGAGTTTGAGCGGCAGCCTTGCGGATTTCGGTGCTGGGCGACTTTGTTGCGGCTGCAATGTTTTCAATGACTGTCAAGCGCTTCAGGTGAGCCAAAACTCTCAATGCGCCCAAAACTACTTTCTCGTTACTGTCTTTGAGCAATTTGGCAAATTCTGGTGCAGCGATGTCAGCATAATCTTCAAGTTGCTTGCGAAATTCTTCTTTTTCAGCAAGGGACGGATTTGCCTTCAACTGAGCGACCCAATTTGCAATTTTCGCTCGTTTCGCTTCTTCGCTCTCACCGCATCCAGCAACAGCAATAGCCAAAAGGATTGCCATTGCAAGGTATCGCATTTCCTTCCGACCTCCTTAATCACACAATGGGAGAAAGTTACATCAATGAATGATGAAGCAGACAAAACGAATTTGACAGATTGCCTGTGCAAAAATTTTTCAAGACATCGGTTGCCAATAGCCAACTCGGACGGCAAATTTTTTAGTCAGCAAAAACTTCAGTCGTGAAATGTAAGCGTGAGGTGAGCAGAATGACTTTGTTGACAGTTCGTTCCATTCTCACTGACCCATTGGCTCAAATCATCATCGCTACGCTGTTAGGTGGCATCGGTCAGGCTCTTATCAAATATGGCGTTACAAACACTGAGGCTGGCAGCGGATTGGTTTCAACGGCAATTCGTTTGATGCTTTCGCCTGGTGTTATCGCAGGCTTGTGCGCTTATGCTCTTTCTTCGGTTTTCTATGTCATGGTGGTGAGAGCGAAAGGTTTGAGTTTTGCGTATCCTTTTGTAGCAGCGAACCAAATCATCGTCTTCTTGATTGCTTGGCTTCTCTTCCGTGAAGCCATACCGTTACTTAGGGTTTTCGGTCTGGTTGCAATTTGCGTCGGTGTGATGCTGATTGCTTTGAGCAAGTAGAGGCGAAAGGAAAATGTCACAAAGAAGCATCGCCATCGTTGTCCTTTTGACACTTTTGGCTATTATCCCTCATTGGCGCTCTATTTTGCTTGGCGAATTGATTTTGCCCGAAGGTTATCTTGCTTTGTTTGCTCCCGAACTTAAAGGTCAACTCAGGCAAACTCCTTGGAATGCTCTTTGGTGGGATAGCATCGGTCAGTTTTGGGCTTGGCGGACGGAAGGGATGAGGCAAATTCACTACGGTCGCATCCCACTTTGGACAAATAGAGTTGGCTGCGGCTTCCCTTTCCTTGCCAACCAGCAAACTCAGAGCCTTTACCCACCATCACTGTTAGGCAATTGGTGGTTTAGTTCGCTTGAGATTAACCTACCGCTTCCAATTCGTTCTGCTAAGTTGATGGTTTGGTTGGCTCTCTTTCACACTTTGCTCGCTCTAATCGGTGCTTACTTGCTCATTCGCTCTTACGGAATTTCAAGGCTGTCAAGTTTGATTGGTGCTGCTGCTTACGGGCTTGGTTCGTTCCAAATTGCGTGGG
>JANXCD010000176.1 GCA_025060305.1 Armatimonadota bacterium
GTCCGAGGCTTTTGACTGATGGACGCATCACTGTCTACCCGAAAGCAGAAGGTTTCAGAGACAAAAGGCTGTTCCGACCTGCAAGGCGAAGCGCTGTGGGCACGACTAAGCATGGCAAAATCGTTTTCGCTGTTATCGTCACTCCCGTAACGCTCACGAAGGCAGCGAAAATTATGCGTTCGCTCGGTTGCGTTGATGCTATGAACCTTGATGGCGGTGGCTCATCGGCACTTTACTGCTCAGGAAAATTCTTCGTCAAACCCAACCGAAAATTGTCAACAGTGTTGATGGTTCTGACCACGAAAAACTTGCAAACGGTAGGTCTGACAGGAAGCCAGTAAGACGGAACTGACCGAAAATTCTGATAGCCAAAACGAAGCGTTGACTTTCATGCGGCAAAGGTGCAAAAAAAGAATGCCTGATTGAAGCCTAAAGTTTTGTTTTGGAGGTCATCAAAATGGCGATTAATTGGGATGCCCTAATTGCTGCAGCCCAACAGGTTCGCAAAAAGGCTTATGCTCCCTATTCGCAATTTCAAGTCGGCGCAGCGTTGCTCGGCAAGTCAGGTCGCATTTATGTCGGCTGCAATGTTGAAAATGCCTCTTACGGCTTGACAATTTGCGCTGAAAGGAACGCTGTTTTTTCGGCGGTTGCTGAAGGCGAGCGTGAATTCATCGCTTTGGCAGTTGCAGGCAAAGATGAGCAAGTTTTCCCCTGCGGTGCTTGCAGGCAAGTTCTCGCCGAATTTTGCAATGATTTGCCTATCCGCATTGTGGGTGAAGATGGAAGTCAGACCGAAACGAGTTTGGGGGAACTATTGCCTAAAGCCTTCAGGTTTGAACATCGGTAACAATTTTTCTGAACGGCGCTCTACCGCTTCAAATGCTTGTCAAAGAAATCAATCGCTTCATTTATAGCCTTCACGAACTCTTCCCGTTGCTCAGGCGTTGTTGGTCCGTGTCCCATGCCTTTGATGACAACGAGTTTAACTTCAACGCCGACTTTCTTCAGGGCTTCCACAAAGCGTTCAGATTGCTCAAGAGGCACTAAAAAGTCTTGGTCGCCATGAATGATGAAGGTAGGAGCATCATCGGGCGAGACATGATGAACAGGTGAAACTTCTTTCCACAAATCGGGCGCTTCGTCATAGGTTTTGCCGACAAACTCTATCAGCGCTTTCCCCACAAAAGGAATTTTTGATGCTTGGACATAACGCTCGCTGGTAAAGTCTGTCGGTCCGAAAATGCTTAGGACACATTGGACTTTGCTGCTTATGCCTTTGAGTTCTGGGTCGCTGTCGTCTCTGGTTTCACGAGTTCCAAGCAAAAGCGAAAGATGCCCACCAGCGGAAGCACCTGCAGCGCCAAAACTTTTCTGGTCAATCCGAAAGTCTTTTGCATTTTTGCGAAGCCATCTAACAACTCGCTGACAATCGTCAAGTTGAGCAGGGTAACTGTATTTTGGTGCTAATCGGTAGTTGATTGCAGCAGCAACATAACCTCGCTTCGCAAACATTTCTGCAATTAATCTCAATTGCTTTTTATTTCCGCTTCTCCAAGCCCCGCCATGAATAATCACAACAGCAGGTCTCAAATTTTCGCCTTCGTCCTTTGGCAAAAATAAGTCAAGTTCATTGCGTTCGTTGGGACCATAAGTTAGGTCTTCACGCACTTCAAAAGGAATCGCTCTTTCGGCTGCCTGCCACATCGCCACGCTTACCAAACTTGTCGTGGCTACAAAAAGCAAAACCGAAAGCCCAATTGAAACTAACCAAGTCCGCTTCATCAATTCTCACCTCTCAAGATAGTTTTGACCGACAAAAAATTTGACGCTTTCGCTGAAAGCAGGTAAACCACTATTGACGCTGAAAGCCTATTGCGCTAAATTAAAATCCGATTTTGTGAATTCAGTTACTCAACAAAAGGAGGTAATTGGCGATGGCGAACTATGCCTACAAAGATGTTTTGGTGACAACTCAATGGGCGTTGGAGCATCTTAATGACCCACAAGTTCGGTTCGTTGAGGTTGATGTTGACACGAGTGCTTACGATGAAGGACACATCCCGAATGCGGTCGGCTGGAATTGGCAAAAAGAACTTTGGGATCCGCTTAGGCGGGATATAGTTAGCAAAGAAGCCTTTGAGGAACTTTGCAGCCGTTCAGGCATCAGCAATGACACAATCGTTGTCCTTTACGGTGACAACAACAATTGGTTTGCTGCTTGGGCTTTTTGGCAGTTTCGCATTTACGGTCACGATGAGGACAAACTCAAGTTGCTCAATGGCGGTCGCAAAAAGTGGCTTGAAGAAGGTTTGCCCTTGACGAAAGAAGTCCCTCAATACCCTCGCACCAGTTACAAGGCGAAAGACCCTGATTTTTCCCTTCGTGCTTTTTACGATGAAGTCTTTCAAGCAGTCCAGCATGGCGAAGCAAAGTTGGTTGATGTTCGCTCTCCACAGGAATATGTGGGAGAATTGCTTGCACCGCCTGGTTTGCCCGAAGGTGTTCCAGTTCGCGGCGGTCACATCCCTGGGGCAATCAACATCCCTTGGGCACAATCAGTTAACGAAGACGGAACTTTCAAGAGTTATGAGGAACTAAAGCAACTTTATGAAAGCAAAGGTATCACTCCTGACAAACCTATCATTGCCTATTGCAGAATTGGAGAGCGGTCAAGCCACACTTGGTTTGTGCTCAAGTATTTGCTCGGTTACCCAATTGTCAAAAATTACGATGGTTCTTGGTCTGAATGGGCAAACCGAGTTGGCGCTCCAGCGAAAGTCGGTTCACAACCTTAAAGTCACAAATCCCGTTAGTAAAAGGCTTGACTATTCCCAAAATTTCTGCCAATTCATTCAACAAGTAAGGCACAATGCAAGGCATCGCCACAAAGGAGTGCAAAGTGAATAGATAACAGTCGGATATGGGGTTGGACGAAATCTGCCTGAACTTATGACCTTTTGCGATGATTTTTTCAGGTAGACTATCGTCCGCCCCACGAAATAACGCCAACTGGTCTGAGATTCTTAAAAGGTTAAAGCCTGTTTTTCTCCGATTGATAACAATGCCCTTCACTGCGACAATTCTTGCTGAAAAATTTATGGATGTATTCACCAATTCACATACCGTGAAAAAACTTGAAAGGAAGTGACGGAGATGAAATTGGCTTTCATGACTTGGGCTTGTCCAAATTGGACAACAGAACAGATCGTTGACGCAGCAAAGCGTTACGGCTACGATGGCGTGGAATTTCGCCTTTCTGTCAATCACGCTCACGGCGTTGAAGTTGACATGAGCGAAGAGCGAAAGTTAATCGTGCGGAGAATTTTCAAAGACAACGAATTGACAATTGCTTGCCTTGCAAGCAGCGTGATGTTTTCTTCAACGGATGAAAAGGAGCGCAAGAAAATGGTTGAGCAAGCAAAAGCGGAAATTGAACTCGCTGCCGATTTGGATTGCAATCGCATTCGGGTTTTCGGTGGCAGCCTGCCTCGTGAAATCAGCCGAGAAGATGCCCACTGCTACATTGCCGATTGCTTGCGCCAACTTG
>JANXCD010000177.1 GCA_025060305.1 Armatimonadota bacterium
CCTAACTCATTTCTGTGAGCCTGAGCCAAAATTCTGACCTTATCCAAATCACCCTTCTTTGCCCACCTAATCTGCATCGCCATCTCAAAACTCACCATCCCATCTCAAAACCTGTAAAGTCTCACTTTTTAAGTTTACTGCACAAACTGACATGACCAAAGTTTGAAACTCGCAGCATGATTTCATATGGCTCAACTTTTCAGTTTGCGTTCCATAAAACTTGACCACTCTTTACTTCAAAGTTTGTTGGCGCATAATGAATACCACTGGCTTTAGCCGATGTTTGATGACGAATTTATGAACGCCGAATTTATTCGGCGAAAATTTGTTTCATAGTGGTGGCTAAAATCCTCAAAAATTCAGGCAGGTTTTAACTGCCCCTAACTTTCATTGGCGAATATGGTTTTTGGTCATTGCCAACATTTGCATTGAAGGGCGAACTTGACTTGAGCGAGGTGTTGAGCGATGAAAGTTTTGGGCATCATGGGAAGTTCACGAAGGGATGGTAACACGAACGATTTGCTTGATGTCGCTTTGAAAGGCGCTGCCGATGCAGGCGCTCAAGTTGAGAAAATCATCTTGGCAGATTACCAAATTAATCACATCGCCGATTGCAAACTTTGCCGTCAACGAGGCAAATGCATCAACGAAGATGACTTGCCCATCGTCATTGACAAACTTCTTGAAGCCGATGTTCACATTTGGGCTTCTCCTGTCTACTGGTATACTGTCAGCGGTCTGGTCAAAGTTCTGCTTGACAGGTTCTCTTGCTACATCTACTGGCACACAGAGTTGAATTTTCTTGAACGGATGAAAGGCAAAGGTGGTGCGATAATTGCGGTGCAAGAAGAGCAAGGGCTTGAAAGGGCGCAACACCTTATTGGTTGTTTGCAGTTGTCTTTTGAGTTTTTGAAGCAAGAATTTCTCGGCTTCGTGCTTGGCTCGGGTGGAAGTCGTGGGACTGCTTTGAAAGACGGAGAGGCGGTAAAAAAAGCCTACGAGTTGGGAAGAAAGTGCGCCGAATTTGCCCTCACGAAAAAGTAATCACTTTGCTGGTTGAGCAAAAGAATTTTCACAGCGAAGAAGGGATGAAACTTTGTTTAGTCTAAATTTGAAACGGTCTCTATTCTTTGTTTGTAGGATTTGAACCGCTTCTTGGTTCACGATTTGTCGGTCTTGAAGGACTACCGCTGAATTTGGGACGATGAAATCCACTTAGTTGAGGTTTAGATGTCGTGCTGGTTGGAGTTGGTAGCAATTCCTTTCGGCTTAGGGCTATTTTGCCGTCAGGCTCAACTCCTATAACCTTGACTTCTATTTCATCACCGACTTTGAGCACATCGCTAACTGATGCAATTCTTTCATGGCTAATTTGCGAAATATGCAGAAGCCCTTCTTTGCCTGGCAGAATTTCAACGAGAGCACCGAAGGGCAAAATTCTCGTCACCTTACCTTTGTAAACTTTGCCCACTTCAGGCTCGGCTGCGTAAAGTCTGACCATCTCTACTGCTCTTTCTGCTTGCTCCAAACTTGGGCTAGTGATGTAAACTGTTCCATTAGGCTTGACATCAACTATGGCTTCAGTTTCCTGCTCAATATGCTTGATGTGTTTACCTCTTGGACCTATTACTTCTCCGATTTTTTCTGTTGGGATGCGTATGGAAATAACTCTTGGTGCATGGGAGGGTAACTCTGGTCTCGGCTTATCAATGACTTCAGCCATTTTGTCAAGGATAAATTCTCTTGCTTCCTTCGCCCTTTCAAAAGTCTGTTCAATGATTTCAAAGGGAAGCCCCTTAATCTTCAAGTCAAGTTGGATAGCAGTTATGCCTTCCCTTGTTCCAGCAATCTTGAAGTCCATATCACCATGAGCGTCTTCCATTCCCTGTATGTCCGTCAGAAGTGAGTAACGGTCTCCACTTGTAACTAAACCGATTGAAACACCAGCCACAGGTGCAAGAATTGGCACACCAGCATCCATCAAAGCGAGAGTGCTACCACAAACGGAAGCCATAGATGTTGAACCGTTTGAACTTAAAACTTCAGAGACGAGACGGATAGTGTAAGGGAAGGTGTCTTCATCAGGTATCACAGGCTCAAGGGCTCTTTCAGCCAAAGCACCATGACCAATTTCACGCCTTGAAGGACCTCGCAAAGGTTTGACCTCGCCTGTTGAGAAAGGAGGGAAATTGTATTGGTGCATAAAGCGTTTAGCAACTTCTTCTTCAAGCAATGTTTCAACCAACATCTCTTCGCTAACAGCACCTAAGGTGGCAATGGTCAAAACTTGTGTTTCCCCTCGCTGGAACAAACCTGAACCATGGGCGCGAGGTGAAATGTTAACAGCACAACTTATCGGTCTGATGTCATAGTATCCACGACCGTCGGGACGAATTCCCTCGTTCAAAATCATTTCACGGACAGTTCTGTGAAGGGCTTCATCAAAGGATAGAGGCAAAAGGGTTTGCTTTTCCTCAGAAGTTTGCTCAGTCAATTCAGCAATGACCCTTTCACGAAGTTCCTTAACTTTCGTCTTGAGCAACTCTTTACTGGCTTGAAAAATTGCTTCTTTAATCGCTGTCCCATATCGCTCTCTTATAATCGCTGTCAATTCCTCGTCAGGCAACATAGTTGCAAAAAGCGTTTTCTCTTTTCCGACTTCCTCAAGCATTTCCTCTTGCATTTCAATCAAGGGTTGGGCTACTTCGTAGGCTTTCATGATGGCATTTAACATTTGCTTTTCTGGCACTTGTTTTGCTCCTGCTTCAATCATGACCACAGCCTTTCGTGTAGTTGCAACCACCAAATCCAATTCGCTATTTTCCAACTTCTTGAAAGAAGGATTGACGACGAATTCGCCATCAAAAAGCCCTATCCTAACTCCAGCAACAGGACCTTCAAAAGGAATATCAGAAATTGTCAATGCTGCACTTGCACCAAGTAAGCCGAGAATGTCCAAGGAGTTCTCAAAATCAAAGGACAAAGCAGTTACAATAACTTGAACCTCATTAAGAGCGCCCTTTGGGAAAAGTGGTCTTATAGAACGGTCTATTAGCCTTGCAGTCAAAATAGCTTGGTCACTGGGTTTACCCTCACGCCTCAAAAACCTATGTCCTGGAATTCTACCAGCAGCATACATTCTCTCTTCAAAGTCAACAACCAAGGGGAAAAAGTCAACGCCAGAGCGTAATTCTTGGCTTCGGACAACAGTGACTAAAACCATGCTGTCACCGCACCTTGCAACGACAGAAGCATTAGCCTGTGGTGCTAAAATCCCAGCTTCCAGCGTGAAAATTTTGTCATCAATTTGTCTTTCTACGACGAATGATTTCATGTTTTAACCTCCCCAGTTTTGCGAAGCCATCAAAATTCTTCAGCATTTTTTACTTCAAATGTGGTAAAGAGCGTTACTCTTCAGGCTTCAAGTTCTCTCAGCCTTTGTGCTAACCGTTCCGCTCGCTCACCTTTCCTTACCCATCCCATCAAATCACCTTTGTCAGGGTCGTAAAAGTAAAACTCTTCAACTCCATAGT